>NZ_JAPKIA010000008.1:182650-242338 GCF_036759865.1 Kluyvera genomosp. 2 | reverse complement strand
AATTTTAATCAGCGAGTCAGCTTGGGAAGAAATGACCTGCTTATTCGCACCTTCCCTAACGGTTAAAGTGATGAAAATATTTAAAAGAGTCTGGAAAATACATCTTCTGGTGATATAACAAAATGACACAACGAGCGTTGAGGGGAATTTATGTTTAAAAACATTAGCGTCCGAACGTTTATCCTGGTGTTTATTTTGGCGGTATTTTTTATTGCGGATGTGATCTGCCTTATATTGTCTAAAAATATATTCTTGCTTTTGGCTATTAATATTATATGGGTGGCAGCGATCGCCTTGCTGTGGCTGTATATGACCAAATATCTGGTCACGCCTATCAATGCGGTGAAACGCAGTATAGATGAAGTCAATGATGGCAACCTGTCGGTACGTATTCCGGTCTTTGGCAATAACTGTGCAGGCCGCTTAATTCCGGGGATCAATAACTTATCGAATAATATCTCGACGCTGGTCGCCGAAATACGCAGTTCGTCAGACACGGCGATGACGTTGTCTGAACAGCTGGCGACCCGCAGCGGCGAACTGTCGGTAAAAACGGAACAGCAGTCGGCCACGCTGATGGAAACCGCCGCGAGCATGGAACAAATTGCCGCCAGTACCAAAAATAACGCCGAGCATACGCGGCTGGCCAGCGAGCGCGCGGGTGACGCAACCCAGTGCGCCCGCAAAGGCGGCGCGCTGATGGGGGAAGTGGCGACCAATATGCAGTCTATTACCGACTGCGCCCGGCAGATGACGGAAATTATCGCCATGATTGACGGTATTGCCTTCCAGACCAATATTCTGGCGCTGAACGCGGCGGTTGAGGCGGCGAGGGCGGGCGACCACGGAAAAGGATTCTCGGTGGTGGCCGGTGAAGTGCGTAATCTGGCGCACCGCAGCGCGGAAGCGGCGAAGAGCATCAAGACCTTGATCAATGTCACCAGCGAAAACGTCACCCAGGGGGCAAGTATTGTCGCCGAGGCGGAGAAAAATATGCAGGAGATCGTGACCGGCTCTGGCGAGCTGAACGGTCTGATGGAGCAGATTGCGGTGTCGACGTCCGAGCAGGAAAAAGGTATCGACCAGATAACCCTGGCGCTGAATGAGCTCGAGACCGTCACGCAAAGCAATATTACGGTGGTCGAAGAGCTGGCGAGATCGTCGGATATTCTGAAACGTCAGGTTATTGAGCTACAGTCGCGGACGCAGAATTTCCGCGTTGGTGACGAACAGCAGGCTGCATCTCCACGCCCGGCCATCGTAGGTCAACCGCTACAGCCTGCGGTGGCGGGCAGCAGCGAGCAGAATTTCTGGCAATCGTTTTAACCCGTTTTGCTTCCCTCACCCCGGCAGAAATGCCGGGTTTTTTTTGCCTTACGCCCACTCACTGCCGCTTTTATGAACGATTTCAGCGCCATGGCGCAGTCACAAGTTGCTTAACAAAGCGAGATGGCTAGACTATCAGGATAAAGAGCGGTGAGCGGAGGCGAAGTGGAAGCCATAAAAGGATCTGACCTTAACGTACCCGATGCGGTATTTGCGTGGCTGCTGGATGGCAAGGGCGGCGTGAAGCCGTTAACCGATGCGGACTGTGTCAGCCAGGACAATCCGTGCTGGCTGCACCTGAACTATACCCATCCAGACAGCGCCCAATGGCTGGCGACCACGCCGCTGCTGCCAAACGTGGTGCGCGATGCGCTTGCTGGCGAGAGCCTGAGGCCGCGGGTGAGCCGCTTGGGTGAGGGGACGCTGATTACGCTGCGCTGCATTAACGGCAGCACCGATGAACGACCCGATCAGCTGGTGGCGATGCGTCTGTATATTGACGAACGTATGATTGTCTCTACCCGCCAGCGGAAAGTGCTGGCGCTTGATGACGTGGTCAGCGATTTGCAAGAGGGCAGCGGCCCGACGGACTGTGGCAGCTGGCTGGTGGATATTTGCGATGCGTTGACCGATCACGCCAGCGAGTTCATTGAACAACTGCACGATAAAATTATCGACCTTGAGGATAACCTGCTGGAGCAGCAGGTACCGCCGCGCGGTTTTCTGGCGCTGCTGCGTAAGCAGCTTATCGTCATGCGCCGGTATATGGCTCCACAGCGTGATGTTTACGCCAGGCTCGCCAGCGAACGTCTGTCGTGGATGACCGATGACCAGCGCCGACGGATGCAGGATATCGCCGATCGTCTGGGACGCGGGCTGGATGAGATTGACGGCTGTATTGCGCGTACGGCAGTCATGACCGATGAAATTGCCCAGATGATGCAGGAATCGCTCTCCCGACGAACCTATACCATGTCATTGATGGCGATGGTTTTTCTGCCGAGTACCTTCCTGACCGGGCTGTTTGGCGTCAACCTTGGCGGCATCCCCGGCGGCGGATCGCATCTGGGTTTTTCGCTCTTCTGCATTATGCTGGTGCTGCTGATAGGCGGTGTTACGTGGTGGTTACATCGTAGTAACTGGTTGTAAAAAATCGCCTTTTTTACCCCCTTAGGATAGGGTAACGCCACTTAATTTGAGCGAAGTCAATAAAACGGTATGCCAATCGAGGCAATATCGATCTCGCAGGTGAATGCAACGTCAAGCGATGGGCGTTGCGCTCCATATTGTCTTACTTCCTTTTTTTGAATTACTGCATAGCACAATTGATTCGTACGACGCCGGCTTAGAATAGTCGGCTTTTTTTTGTCCTTTTTCCGCGGCCTGACCGCACCCGCCGATTAATTTGTCGCATCCCGCGGCGAGATCTGCGACGATACGCGCCTGCTGACCGTTAGCCCCCTAATTCGCGAGAAAATATTGTGACCGCTTTTGCCACCCTGAATGCCCTTCCTGCCGCCCAGCTCGATAATCTGAACGATCTGGGCTATCTCTCTATGACGCCGGTTCAGGCCGCGTCGCTGCCGGCAATTCTGGCCGGGAAGGACGTGCGCGTGCAGGCAAAAACCGGCAGCGGTAAAACGGCGGCGTTTGGTCTCGGTCTGCTTCAACACGTTGATGCCAGCCTGTTCCAGACCCAATCGCTGGTGCTGTGCCCCACGCGTGAGCTGGCCGATCAGGTCGCTGGTGAAATTCGTCGACTGGCCCGCTATCTGCCGAATATTAAAGTGCTGACGCTGTGCGGCGGTCAGCCGTTCGGCGCACAGCGGGATTCCTTACAGCACGCGCCGCATATTATTGTGGCGACGCCGGGCCGCCTGCTGGATCACCTGCAAAAGGGCACCGTTTCGCTGGATGCCCTGCATACGCTGGTGATGGATGAAGCGGACCGCATGCTGGATATGGGCTTTAGCGATGCGATGGATGAGGTGATCCGCTTTGCGCCCGCATCTCGCCAGACGCTGCTGTTCTCCGCCACCTGGCCGGAGGCCATTGCCGCCATCAGCGGCCGCGTGCAGCGCTCGCCGGAGACAATCGAAATCGACAGCGTTGATGCATTACCGGCGGTAGAGCAACAGTTCTTTGATGTGCCGCGCCACGGTAAAATTGCACTCTTACAGCAGCTGCTGAGCCAGCATCAGCCAGCATCCTGCGTCGTGTTTTGTAATACCAAAAAAGATTGCCAGGCCGTGTTTGAGGAGCTGAATGCCGCAGGGCAGAGCACGATCGCCTTACACGGCGACCTTGAACAGCGCGACCGCGATCAGACGCTGGTGCGCTTTGCCAACGGCAGCGCGCGTATTCTGGTGGCAACCGACGTCGCGGCTCGCGGGCTGGACATCAAATCGCTGGCGATGGTGGTGAACTACGAGCTGGCGTGGGATCCGGAAGTGCATGTTCACCGTATTGGCCGTACCGCCCGCGCGGGTAACAGCGGGCTGGCGGTAAGTTTCTGCGCGCCGGAAGAGGCGCAGCGCGCCAATATCCTGGCCGAAATGCTGCAATTAAAGCTGAACTGGATGCCGGAACCGGCCAAAACGCGCGTTACGCCGCTGGCGCCGGAAATGATGACCCTGTGCATCGACGGCGGTAAAAAGGCCAAGATGCGCGCGGGAGACGTGCTGGGCGCATTAACCGGTGACGTGGGGCTGGTGGCTGCGGATATCGGGAAAATTGACGTGCACCCGGCGCATGTCTACGTGGCGGTGCGCGAAGGCGTGGCCCATCAGGCCTGGAAACTGCTGCAGAAAGGGAAAATCAAAGGCAAAGCGTGCCGTGCGCGTCTGCTGAAATAACCGCTTGAATCAGCGTCTCAGGCCGCAGCCTGAGACGCTAAATCGCTTACTTCACTTCGACCACGTTCAGACGCAGCTCGTCCAGCTGGCCGTCTTCTTCTTCCGGCTGCCAGCCCATCGGCTGTAGCGGCAGCTCTTCCCGATCAAACGCCAGGTCACCGCCGTCAACCACTTCAGAACCGTGGGTCAGTCCTTTGAAGTCAAACAGGCTGGTATCGCACAGGTGCGACGGTACCACGTTCTGCATCGAGCTGAACATGGTCTCAATACGGCCAGGATAGCGTTTATCCCAGTCACGCAGCATATCGCCAATCACCTGACGCTGCAGGTTCGGCTGCGAACCACACAGGTTACACGGAATGATCGGGAACGCTTTCGCTTCGGAGAAGCGCTCGATGTCTTTTTCACGGCAGTAGGCCAGCGGGCGGATAACGATATGTTTGCCGTCATCGCTCATCAGCTTCGGCGGCATCCCTTTCATTTTCCCGCCGTAGAACATGTTCAGGAACAGGGTTTGCAGAATGTCATCGCGGTGATGGCCGAGGGCAATTTTCGTCGCACCCAGTTCGGTGGCTGTCCGATAGAGAATACCGCGGCGCAGGCGAGAGCACAGCGAGCAGGTGGTTTTGCCTTCCGGGATCTTCTCTTTCACGATGCCGTAGGTGTTCTCTTCGACAATTTTGTACTCGACGCCCAGCTTCTCAAGGTATTCCGGCAGAATATGCTCCGGGAAGCCCGGCTGCTTCTGGTCGAGGTTGACCGCCACCAGGCTGAAGCTGATCGGCGCGCTCTGCTGCAGGTTGCGCAGAATTTCCAGCATCGTGTAGCTGTCTTTGCCGCCGGACAGGCAGACCATAATACGGTCGCCATCTTCAATCATGTTGAAGTCGGCGATGGCTTCGCCCACGTTACGACGCAGACGCTTCTGTAATTTGTTCAGATTGTATTGTTCTTTTTTGCTAATTTCTTGATTTTGTTGCATTTAATAGTTACTCAGAAATCTAAATGGAAACTCAGGCCCACTACAGCGTCTTCCAGTCCATTTGATTTACGATAAAAGCGCTGTCCCGCGCTGACGGCGAATCAGCGAATGTGTGGCGTGTATGGTACGGATTACGGCGACGAATGCCAGCATGTTTTGCACGACAGCGCCGACTGACCCGCCGATGGTCGTTGCCACGCGGTAAATGTTGTTCGTCTTCAATGGGTTCACGCCGTGGGGCACGGGATGACTTGATCTTTTTATGTGTCCTATAATACTGTATATATAAACAGTATTATTGAGTGGTTGAATATGAAGGCGCCTTATCTCTCTAAACCCGAACCCCCTGTCAAACTGCCGCTGTTCTTAGAGCGGGTTCCCTGCGGTTTTCCTAGCCCGGCTCAGGATTATGTGGAAGAAAGTCTGGATCTGACTGCGCTGGTGGTCAAGCATCCCAGTGCGACCTATTTTATCCGGGTGAGCGGGGATTCGATGATTGGCGCGGGGATCGGTGATGGCGACCTGCTGGTCGTGGATCGCTCACTAAAAGCCTGCCATGGCGACATCGTGGTGGCGGCGGTGGCGGGGGAGTTTACGGTTAAAGAGCTGCGAATCCGGCCATCGGTTCAGCTGGTTGCGCATAATGCTCGCTATGCGCCGATTGTTTTTCACGCGGAAGAGGAGCTGCAAATCTTCGGCGTCGTGACCTTTAGTTTAAAAGCCCATAAATATGTTCGCGCTGGTTGATGTTAACAATTTCTATGCTTCCTGTGAGACGGTCTTTCGCCCCGATCTCCAGGGTAAACCAGTGGTCGTGGTGTCCAATAACGATGGGTGCATTATTTCGCGCTCGGCAGAGGCAAAAGCGCTCGGTATCAAGATGGCTGCGCCGTATTTTAAAATTAAGGATGAGCTGCGCCGTCAGGGAGTAACCGTTTTTAGCTCAAACTACGCGCTGTATGCCGATCTTAGCCATCGGGTCATGCAGACGCTGCTGGCGTTCGTGCCGAATGTCGAGATTTATTCTATTGATGAAGCGTTTATCGATCTGTCGGGCTGCCGTTCGCTGGAATCATTTGGCCACCAGATACGCGAAACGGTGCAGAAGCATACCGGGCTGACGGTCGGCGTGGGGATCGGGCCAACCAAAACCCTCGCCAAACTGGCGAACCTGGCCGCTAAAACCTGGCGTAAAACCCATGGCGTGGTGGATCTTTCAGCGACAGAGCGCCAGCGCAAGCTGCTGGCGCTGCTCCCGGCACATGAAGTCTGGGGAGTCGGGCGTCGCACGCGTAAAAAACTCGAACTGATGGGCATTGAGACAGCATTGCAGCTTGCTGACACGTCAACATGGGTGATTCGCCAGCATTTTAACGTGGTGATGGAGCGTACGGTGCGGGAGCTGCGCGGCGAGTCTTGCCTGGCGCTTGAGGAGTTTGCGCCTATTAAGCAGCAAATTATCTATAGCCGTTCGTTTAGCCACCGCATCACGGACTACGATGAAATGCATCAGGTTGTTTGTGCTTATGCTGAACGCGCAGCGGAGAAACTGCGTGCGGAAAGGCAGTACTGTTGTGTGATTAGTCTGTTTATGCGCACCAGCCCGCATGCGGTAAATGAGGTATTTTACGCGCCGCAGTCTAGCGGCAGGCTGGCCGTTCCGACCTGTGACACCCGAGATATTATTCGTGCAGCGACCCGTTCGCTGGACACCGTCTGGCGCGAGGGTTTTCGTTATATGAAGGCGGGGGTGATGCTAAGCGATTTTTTCAGCCAGGGCGTAGCGCAGCTTAACTTGTTTGACCCTCATCCGCCGCAGGCTAACGGGCACGCGTTGATGCAGGTTATCGATAGTATTAATCACTCGGGACGGGGGCACATTGGCTTTGCCGGTAAAGGGATTGAACAGGCATGGGCAATGAAGCGAGCGATGCTGTCTCCTGGCTACACAACGCGCTATACGGATCTGCCGGTTGCCAGATAGCGGGCTGCCATTAAGGCCACGCTGAGCGGCCTTAATGGGCGTGCTTTCACCGTTTAACGCGGTGAGAACGGGGGGCTGATTAGTTGAGCCCCAGGCGGATCAGATCAATCGGGCAAAACGTACCGTCCTGACCATCAATCTCTACGCAGCTTGCGCGGCGTAGCTGTTCCGCCGTTTTGCCTTCTCCGTGGATAGTGGTAATCACACCGGTTGCGCCATTGTTGGCGATCATCACACGGCTACCAGTGGTGATAGCGTTACGGTTACGATCGTAAGTTTTCATCGTCTCCTCCTTTCACATTGTAAGACGGGTTAGATTGGCGGTATGAATTAATAGCGCGGTAGACGGTGTCATGTTTTGCGCTCTGTCAAAATGCGGCTTTTTTTGTCGGGATTTATGGACAAAACAACTGTGTCATTGCCCGCTTAATACCTATCCCGATGGACAAGCTGAATGTTGTTCAGGCTGAAACACTGGCCATCGGCATCGACAAAAACGCCGGAAGCCGCTTTACCGCTTGTCTTATTCGCCAGCATCAGATGCGGCTCACCATGTAAAATATGCGCGTGCTTCTTCAGAACACCACTCCGTGAACAGAGGACATTTTCCCATCAATTGATAACAAAAAGTTGAATTTTATTTATCAATAAGATGACTAAGATTGACCTGTGATTTTGATTACAGGAAGCAAACAATGAATGTAAAAATAAGTCTGGCGTTGTTACTGACCTCTCTGTTAGCGCCGGTGGCGTACAGCGCACCAATAGGAACGCTCAGCGTCCACATTCTCAACCAGCAAACCGGGATACCGTCAAAAGACGTTGATGTGACGCTGGAAAAACAGCAGGCGACGGGCTGGGATATGCTGGCGAAAGGAAAAACGGACAGCGATGGCCGGATTAAATCGCTGTATCCTGACGATCGGGACATGCAGCCAGGCGTTTATCGGGTCACGTTTAAAACCGGGGAGTATTTTAAGCGTGAAAAGTACGCGTCGTTCTTCCCTGAAGTCCCGGTATTATTCACGGTGACAAAGACCAATGAAAAGCTGCATATTCCACTTCTGCTGAGTCAGTATGGATATTCGACCTATAAAGGAAGCTGAGTTTCGTTCTCTGCCCGAACGACCGCCAGGCCAGCCTGAACGCTGGCTTTTTTTATGCATTATTCGGATGGTGCGGGGAAAAATCCAGTCGGACGAAGGGGATTTATTATCCACCCTCCATTGCCCACGATGAAATGAAACCGCCGTATGCTGGTGTTTTTCGCACCGCGGTGGTTTTGCATGGAACCCAAATCGCCAGCGTTTATGTCTAATCTACGCTGCTTCCATGGGAGAAAACTGGTCAGATATCACCCCATTATGGGGCATGTTATTGTCATATTTTTAATGGGGGTAATATGTGCACTAATCTTTTTGATAATGCTCGTCGTTACACTGACGAGAAAAAATAACAACGAAAGCCGCAGATTGCGGCTTTTTTCATACACCTGAAAAGAAGGGGCGTTCTGGTGATTAATTATTCACCTATATTATGCGTATTGATTAACTCGGGTTTCAGGCGGTCGAATGGCACGCAATCGCGCATGTCGTAATACAGCCCTTTGTCGATGTAGCGGCTGCAAACCAGGTCTACAGCATTGCCAACATCCAGATCTTTCAGCCACTGAATGTCTTCAGATTTCGTATTGTGCGGGCGGAAAGAAAATCCCATGCCGCCTTCTTTACTCACTGCGTAACAATCAACGTCTGTTTCACATTGAATACGGTCGATAGTCATTGAGAATCTGATCCAGCCTCGTTTGAGTTGGTCTTTCAGCTTCAGTTCGTTTTTAAGCCGCTGCTCGGATACGCTATCGATGCTGTATGTGTAAACCTCAATTTTCGGTTGTGGCTTTACTTCCTGCTGGTGCGGAACTGATGGTGGGATCTCCCCTGCGCTATCGTGGGAGTTGCCAGCAAAATGGTAACCGGCGAGGCCACCTATTATTAAACAACCCAATCCTGTGGCTAAAACACCATAAGTCTTCATCGTAATTCTCATTCAGTGGATTCATTCGCCGCAAAGTATACAGGATATGAATATGTATTTTTAAAGCGGTGATTGATTTCATCCCTCCGATAATAGGGGGGGATGTGCTATCTAGCCGAAATTCACCAACCCAGCAGAGCTGCTGGCGCGGCAATGGGAAGACGGACTCAAACGGTGTGAGGCGCTGGACAAACTGAGCCAGAAGCGCGGACAGATAAAATCTGCAGTGGTTCCGGCATTAAACGCCTGCATCGCAGCTGTACGTTCGCCAACGACGAAGGGTCCAGCGAGCAACAGCGCAAGGCCTACACCATAGCGAAAAGCTACGCGCAGAACTTCGGGAATGGCTTTGCTCGCTTCGTGTTTAGCTGCGGCCGGGGTACCGGGAAAAACCATCTTGCCGCGGCGATTGGTAACCATCTACTGTCTGCTGGTTATTCGGCCCTGGTCGTCACCATTCCGGATCTGATGCTTCGGGTTTGAGAGTGCTACGACGGCGGCCAGTCGGAAGCCTCTCACCAGGAGAATCTATGCACGGTTGACCTGCTTGTGCTGGACGAGGTCAGCATTCAGCGCGGCCGCAGCGGCGAGAAGACCATGATCAGCCATAGCCGGGAGAAGTTCTTTGAAGAAATCGCTCTAGTGGCGCAGTAAATTTGGCCACCTGATTAAAGGTGATATTCTCACCACAACATAAAACAGGTGGCTTAATGAACAAGAAAGCCAAACGTACGTTCCTCCTGCGCAGGCATTGTGGAGCGTGCGGTTGGGCTCCGGCACGGAAGGGCTAGTGCGTCTTTGTAATGGCTGAATTAATCGTCAACATTGACCTCCATCTCCCCTTGTGGCAGTTCACCCTTAGCGCAGTCAGTAAGTTGCGCACTGTAGCGATCATCTATTTTGTTACAGTCAATGATGGATACATAGGCCCACTGAGCGTGGGCCTGAATTACTGGCAGACAGAATGTCGTATTTCTTGCTACGAAGCCGAAATTAAAAAACCTTCCAGAACGGGCGAGAACATATTTTTTTAACATTCCAATATTTAACTGGATTATTGCTGTATTGTTTTACCACCTCTTCTGAGCTGACTGACGCGTCAGGAACAAAGTCCGCAGGGACCTGAACCGCGTGGCTTCCGGATGATATGTAATAGTACTTTCCTGCTTCTGGAATAAGTGATGAATGAGTGCTACTAATAAATGAGCCGAGATTCTTTAATTGTGAGACAGAATACAAAGCACCCGGTTTTACTTTACTGACGACTACGTTTCCTTTTGATTTGAAAACATTAGAATCAAGCTCATAACGATCAGCCATTTCGAAACAATCATCTTTACTATTCAGGACGTAAGAGCCGAGATAGATAGTTCCTATGTTTCCCTGACGATTCAGTACATACAATGTTGCAGCATCACTGCCATTATAATTATCATAATCAAGGGGCAGTACCCTTGCGCATCCAGTAACCCCAAGAGATATTGCTGCAATTATGATTATTTTCTCTATTTTCATATCATATCAACCTTAATTAGATAGATAGTTTTCATCATTAACAAAATTTGTGATTTTGGCTTATGATACAGATAGTTATGGGAGTCGAATAGCCGCCTTGTTCACAAAGTTGATAATACACCTTGTAGAAATGATGAAGCTGTTTGCTTCAGGGTATTGAGGTATTTAAAGACTGGCAGTCTTGACGTCGGTAGGAATGCTCAGAACACATCTCTCCTTGTTCAGGTGAGGGAACAGCCCCTATAAGTATCCATGGCAAACCGAACCATTCACTTTCAAAGACTATCTGGAGAACGGTTCAGTTATCCTGTAAGCCTAATGTCCGTTACTCGCTTACTGCGGAACTTCAGTTCAGCTAGCTGGTCCGCGTTGTGCCAAAAGCGGACACTTCCAAAACAGAATGGATAAATAAATGTCAAATAGCGCGTACAGAAGTCCACTCACAGTTTGACCCTGTCTGTGGTTTGCTTATAGTATTGTTCGGCTTTGAACGAATTCAGGTTCCGGCCTTATGCCTGTCAGTTGCCCCAAGGCAACACGCGGACAATACATATACACCAGCAATGGAGAATCTGATAACCGTTATGCGTATTACGCCACCCTGAGTTTTTCCTACCTCCGTCGTACTGAGCGAGTCTCAGCACGCACTCAATTACATCCCGTCTGCGGATGTGCTTTATCGTACGTAAAATCGTTGCCCTCCAGGGCTGACTGTATCTAAAAACTGAGAAATTATTATGCTGCTGTCCTCGACACGTAGGGACTGGCTGGGTAACGTCCGTGGTGACGTTCTTGCCGGTATTGTTGTCGCGCTCGCGCTCATTCCAGAAGCGATCGCATTTTCCATTATTGCCGGTGTGGATCCCCAGGTAGGCCTCTACTCAGCGTTCTGTATCCCTCTCGTTACGGCCTTCTTTGGCGGGCGTTCGGCAATGATTTCGTCCTCCACGGGGGCAATGGCGCTGCTGATGGTGACTCTGGTGAAAGATCAAGGCCTGGAATATTTACTGGCCGCGTCCATTCTTACAGGGGTATTCCAACTGATAGCCGGCTATCTGAAGCTCGGCGGGCTGATGCGCTTTGTTTCACGCTCAGTGGTGACGGGATTCGTTAATGCGCTGGCAATACTGATATTCATGGCCCAGTTGCCAGAACTGACCAACGTAACCTGGCATGTCTATGCCATGACTGCAGCGGGCCTGGGGCTTATCTATCTCTTCCCCTACCTCAACAAAACCATTCCTTCACCTCTTGTCTGCATCGTGGTACTGACCGGCATTTCCGTGTTGCTGCAGCTTGATGTTCGGACCGTCGGGGACATGGGGAAACTTCCCGACAGCCTGCCGGTATTCCTGCTTCCTGACGTACCTTTAAATCTCCAGACGCTGCTCATCATCCTGCCTTATTCTGCCGGGCTTGCGGTGGTTGGCCTGCTTGAGTCGATGATGACCGCCACGATTGTGGATGACATGACCGACACGCCAAGTGACAAAAACCGGGAGTGCAAAGCTCAGGGTATCGCGAATATCTGCACATCCTTTATCGGAGGAATGGCAGGCTGCGCGATGATTGGGCAATCCGTTATCAACGTAAAATCTGGTGGACGTGGACGGCTTTCAACCCTCACGGCGGGCGTGGTTCTGCTTTGCCTGATTGTGTTCCTGCGCGACTGGGTATCTCAAATACCGATGGCGGCGCTGGTCGCAGTGATGATTATGGTTTCCATCGGAACATTCTCCTGGCGCTCTATTACAAACCTGCGTTCACACCCCCTTTCAACCAGCGTGGTCATGCTTGCCACCGTCCTGGTTGTGGTGGCAACACATAATCTGGCCTTCGGTGTACTGACCGGTGTACTGATTGCTTCGCTTAACTTTGCCACTAAAGTATCCCGGTTCATGCGTGTAACCTCAGTTCTGGAAGGGATGAGCCGGACGTATACCGTTACCGGCCAGGTATTCTTTGCATCAGCAGATCGCTTTACCAGCCACTTTGATTTCCGTGAAGCGATTGAGAATGTGGTGATAGACGTTTCACATGCCCATTTCTGGGACATCACTTCGGTTACAGCCCTGGACAAAGTGGTTATTAAGTTCCGCAGAGAGGGTACTGAGGTTGAGATTCGCGGGATGAATGATGCCACCCGCACCCTTGTTGATCGGTTTGGTATGCATGATAAACCCGAAGAAGTTGATAAATTAATGGGAGGTCATTAATGTCCGGAAGTCATGAAATGAACAACACCGTTGTTGCCTGTGTGGATGGTTCGTCATCAACACAGGCCGTCTGTAAATATTCGGCTTGGGCGGCCTCCACGCTGAAGGTCTCTCTGGCCCTGCTTCATGTACTGGAAAAAAGTAGCCAGCCTGTGGCTTCGGACCTGACAGGAACCATCGGCTTAGACAGTTGGGAACATTTTACAGAAGAGCTGGTTCACCTTGAGGGCGAACGTAACCGATTATTGATGGCGCAGGGTAAAGCCATTCTGAAAAATTGTTCTGAGCTGCTGGCAGAGACGGGGCTACAAGCACCACAACAATTGCAAAAACATGGCACGCTAGATGGGATTTTGGCTGAATTAGGGGAGGCGCGTCTTATGGTGCTGGGGCGTCGAGGGGCATCAAATCCGGTCGGAAGCCATCTTGAGAATGTTATTCGTCTGCAAAAAAATCCTGTCTTAATTGTACCCGAAACCTTCTCTGTTCCTTCACGTGTCATGTTCGCCTATGACGGAAGTGAAGCGAGTCTGGAAAATTTGCGCCAATTATCCGTAAGTCCATTGTTTTTGAATCTGACATGCCATCTGGTGATGGTGAATGGAAGGTCAGAGTCGCTGGAGGTCGCTCAGTCTCTGCTGCAAAGAGCAGGCATAACCAGTCAGGCAAGTTTGCTAAAAGCCGATACTGTGGCTCATGCGCTGTGCCGCTACGCCGAGGAACACGGGATTGATCTTATGGTTATGGGAGCGTACGGACATTCACGGCTGCGCAAATTCTTTATCGGCAGCAACACAACAGAGATGCTATCTGATAGCCGTCAGCCCCTGCTAATGCTCAGATAAAACAGGCGGGCCCTGATTTCGGGGCTGCTTCTAGCTCACAGCAGCCCTTTAGCTCTGTGATCTTTTCCGCTTTGTGCCAGAGGCGGACGTTAGCTATACCGTGACATGATGATTTATTAGGAGCCGGTAGGGGGAGTTACCATTGCAGCACACTACCAGAGATTCTACGATTTAAAATTCCCTGCGCATGTAAACGATCATTAAGAGGTTACAGCGAAATGCAATAGCACGAATCTGGGGGGAATGGGGGCAAAAGGTATTGTGGGGGCATGTTTGGGGGCATAAAAAAGTCTGTATATGTCCCTATATAGCTATACAGTAGTTTCCGTAACCCATTGATAGTGCTCTAACCCCTTGATTCACAGAACACGCCAAAACCGATTAAATAAATAGGCATTAGCTATGCATCTTTAATTCTCTGCCGCATTAAGCCTATCAATGCAATTAAATCTATTATTTTTCAAAGTATTGCAAAATTTTCTCTATCCCATTCACCTGCCGTAGCAGGGTCTATGCTTATAAAAAGCGATACACAAAGGGGCGCAGGCGCAATACTCCCACGCGGCGCGGGTTGAAGTGATAATCATTATCACTAACATGGCATTATTCCCTTTGTGGCTCCACTGATGAGGTAGACCTATGGAAGTGCATTCTGGAACCTTTGATCCCAACGATGTGACCTGGCGCGGTATCACGCTGACGCCTTCGGCAGCGGCGCATATTCGCGAACTGGTCAAACAGCAGCCGACGCTCCAGGGCGTGCGTTTGGGGGTTAAGCAAACCGGCTGTGCGGGCTTCGGCTACGTGCTGGACGCAGTCAGCGAGCCGGATCGTGACGATCTGTTGTTTGAGTACGAGGGCGCGAAGCTGTGGGTGCCTTTACGCGCAATGCCGTTTATTGACGGTACCGAGGTGGATTACGTGCGCGAAGGGCTGAATCAGCTGTTCAAATATCATAACCCCAAGGCGCAGAACGAATGCGGCTGTGGCGAAAGCTTCGGGGTATAGGCGGTACATAATGACGCGTAATACTGACGCAACTGACGATGTCCAGACCTGGGCCGGCGGCCCGCTGAACTATAAAGAAGGCTTTTTCACTCAGCTGCAAACCGACGAGCTGGCGAAGGGCATTAACGAAGACGTGGTGCGGGCGATCTCCGCCAGGCGCAACGAGCCGGAATGGATGCTGGCATTTCGCCTCAAGGCCTATCGTGACTGGCTGGAAATGGAAGAGCCTCACTGGCTGAAGGCGCACTATGATGCGCTGAACTATCAGGACTACAGCTATTATTCCGCGCCGTCCTGCGGAAACTGCGACGATAGCTGCGCCTCTGAACCTGGCGCACAGCAGCAAACCGGGAGCAGCAGCTTTTTAACCGATGAGGTTGAAGCCGCGTTTAACCAGCTTGGTGTTCCGGTACGTGAAGGTAAAGAGGTGGCGGTAGACGCCATTTTTGATTCGGTGTCGGTGGCGACAACCTACCGGGAAAAACTCTCTGAACAAGGGATTATTTTTTGCTCGTTTGGTGAAGCGATTCATGACCATCCGGAGCTGGTCCAGCGTTACCTCGGTACGGTTGTTCCGGAAAATGACAACTTCTTTGCTGCGTTAAACGCGGCGGTGGCTTCAGACGGTACCTTTATTTATATCCCTAAGGGCGTCCGCTGCCCGATGGAGCTGTCGACCTATTTCCGTATCAACGCAGAAAAAACCGGCCAGTTTGAGCGTACGATTTTGATAGCCGACGAGGGCAGCTATGTGAGCTACATTGAGGGCTGCTCGGCGCCGGTGCGCGATAGCTATCAGCTGCATGCGGCGGTGGTAGAGGTGATCATTCATAAAGATGCCGAGGTGAAATACTCTACCGTGCAGAACTGGTTCCCCGGTGACAACAACAGCGGCGGGATCCTCAACTTCGTGACCAAGCGCGCGCTGTGCGAAGGTGAAAATAGCAAAATGTCGTGGACGCAGTCGGAAACGGGCTCGGCCATTACCTGGAAATACCCTAGCTGTATTTTGCGCGGCGATAACTCGGTGGGGGAATTTTTCTCCGTGGCGCTGACCAGCGGTCACCAGCAGGCTGATACCGGCACCAAGATGATCCACATCGGTAAAAACACAAAATCGACCATCATCTCGAAGGGGATTTCCGCCGGGCATAGCCAGAACAGCTATCGCGGGCTGGTGAAAATTATGCCGACGGCGACCAACGCCCGCAACTACACCCAGTGTGACTCGATGCTCATCGGCCCTGACTGCGGTGCACATACGTTTCCGTACGTGGAGTGTCGCAATAACAGCGCCCAGCTGGAGCACGAGGCGACCACTTCGCGTATTGGTGAAGACCAGCTGTTCTATTGTCTGCAGCGCGGCATCAGCGAAGATGATGCCATCTCAATGATTGTTAACGGATTTTGTAAGGATGTTTTCTCGGAGCTGCCGCTGGAGTTCGCCGTGGAAGCGCAAAAACTGCTGGCTATCAGCCTTGAACACAGCGTCGGTTAAGCATTAAGGGAAACGATATGTTGAATATCAAAGATTTACAGGTCTCCGTTGAGGATAAAGAGATTCTGCGCGGCGTCAGCCTGAACGTCCGCCCGGGCGAAGTCCACGCCATTATGGGACCGAACGGGTCGGGGAAAAGTACGCTCTCTGCGACGCTGGCTGGCCGTGAAGACTATACGGTGACCGGAGGGGCTGTCACCTTTAAAGGCCATGACCTGTTAGCGCTGTCGCCGGAAGAGCGGGCCGGGGAAGGGATTTTTATGGCCTTCCAGTACCCGGTTGAAATTCCCGGCGTGAGCAACCAGTTTTTCCTGCAAACCGCGCTCAACGCGGTGCGCGCCCATCGTGGGCAAGAGCCGCTGGATCGCTTCGATTTTCAGGATTTGATGGAAGAGAAAATCGCCTTGCTGAAAATGCCGGCGGACCTGCTGACCCGGTCGGTGAACGTCGGGTTTTCTGGCGGTGAAAAAAAACGCAACGATATCTTGCAGATGGCTGTGCTGGAGCCTGAATTATGCATTCTTGATGAAACCGATTCCGGGCTGGATATCGATGCGCTGAAAATTGTCTCGGAAGGCGTTAACGCGCTGCGGGACGGCAAACGCAGCTTTATTATCGTCACTCACTACCAGCGTATCCTGGACTATATCAAGCCTGACGTGGTGCATGTGCTGTATCAGGGGCGGATCGTGAAATCGGGTGATTTTCGGCTTGTGAAACAGCTGGAGGAGCAGGGCTATGGCTGGCTTAGCGAACAACAGTAGCGCGCTGCAGCAGTGGCATGCGCTATTGCAGGCGCGCGGCGGACAGCCGTCGCCGCAGGCGCTGGCGCACCTGCAGCAGATCCATCAGCTTGGCCTGCCTACACGCAAGGATGAAGACTGGAAGTACACCGCGCTTGATAAGCTGCTCGCCAGCACCTTTGTCGCGCCCGCGCTGCCTGCATTGACGGCTCAACAGCGCGATGCTCACGCGGTAGCGCTGGCGGCGCATCGGCTGGTGTTCGTTGACGGTCAGTTTGATGCACGTCTCAGCGATGATCCTGGCGGTAGCGGGTTTGAGGTGACGGTGGATAATCAGCGCCAGTCGCTGCCGGATGCGGTTCATCCCGAGGCCTTCCTGCATCTGACGGAAAGTCTGGCCACCAGCGTGACGCGTATCCGCGTACGGCGTAATCAGCGTCCCGAAAAACCGCTGCTGCTGCTGCATCTGACGCGCGGCCTGGAAACGGGCGAGATGAATACGGCGCATTACCGCCACCATTTACAGCTAGAGGAAGGGGCCCAGGCGACGGTTATCGAGCACTATGTCAGCCTGAATGCGCTGCGCCACTTTACCGGCGCAAGGTTGACGATGGACGTGGCCGATAATGCCCAGCTACAGCATCTGAAGCTGGGGTTTGAAAACGATCAGAGCTACCACTTTTCCCATAACGATCTACGGCTAGGGCGAGACGCAGCCGCTTTCAGCCACAGCTTCCTGTTGGGCGCGGCGGTTGCCAGACACCACACCAGCAGCCAGCTGAATGGCGAAAACAGCACGTTGCGTTTGAATAGCCTGGCGATGCCGGTTAACGCTGAAGTGTGCGATTCCCGCACCTGGCTTGAACATAATCAGGGCTACTGTAACAGCCGGCAGCTGCATAAAACCATCGTCAATGATAAGGGGCGGGCGGTATTCAACGGTGTGATTACCGTGGCGCCGCACGCCGTTAAAACCGACGGCCAGATGACCAACAACAATCTGCTGCTGGGTCGGCTGGCAGAAGTCGACAGCAAACCGCAGCTCGAGATTTACGCTGACGATGTGAAATGCAGCCACGGTGCCACCGTCGGGCGAATCGACGACGAGCAGCTCTTTTATTTACGTTCACGCGGCGTGGCGCTGGAGGAAGCGAGGAACATCATCCTTTATGCGTTTGCCGCCGGGCTGACCGATGCCATTACCCTGGAGGCGCTGAAGCAGCACGTACTGGCGCGGATCGGGCTGCGTCTGGCAGGAGGTAAACAATGACTTTTTCCGTACAACAGGTGCGCGCCGATTTTCCGGTACTCTCCCGCGAAGTCAACGGCCAGCCGCTGGCGTATCTGGACTCCGCGGCCAGCGCGCAGAAACCCGAGCAGGTGATCCACGCGGAAGCGGCGTTTTATCGCAACGGCTACGCGGCGGTACACCGGGGCATTCACACGCTGAGCGCCGAAGCCACCCAGCGAATGGAAGAGGTGCGCCAGAAGGTCGCGCGTTTTCTTAATGCAGCCAGCGCCGAAGAGATCGTCTTTGTGCGCGGTACGACTGAAGCGATTAATCTGGTCGCCAACAGCTGGGGCAACCGTAACGTTCAGGCGGGCGATAATATCGTGATCACGGCGATGGAGCACCACGCCAATATTGTGCCGTGGCAAATGCTCTGTGCACGTGCGGGGGCACAGCTGCGGGTCATCCCGCTCAACGCCGATGGCACGTTGCAGATGGCGGCGGTCGAGGGGCTATTTGATGCGCGCACCCGCCTGCTGGCGGTGACCCAGGTGTCTAACGTGTTGGGGACCGAGAACCCGCTGTCGGAGCTGATTGCCATCGCGCATCGCCATAACGCGAAAGTGCTGGTGGACGGCGCGCAGGCGGTGATGCATCATCCGGTCGACGTGCGGGCGCTGGGCTGCGACTTCTACGCCTTCTCTGGCCATAAACTCTACGGCCCCACGGGTATTGGCGCGCTGTATGTTACCGCCGACATCCTACAGACGATGCCGCCGTGGGAAGGCGGTGGGTCAATGATTGCCACCGTTAGCCTGACGGAAGGCACCACGTGGGCGAAAGCGCCGTGGCGTTTCGAGGCCGGTACGCCGAATACCGGCGGCATTATCGGTCTGGGCGCCGCGCTGGATTATGTCAACGGCCTGGGGCTGACGCACGTTGCTGAATATGAACAGACGCTGATGCGCTACGCGCTGGACGCGCTGGCAGACGTGCCGGATCTGCATTTGTACGGGCCCGCCGAACGCCTGGGGGTCATCGCTTTTAATCTCGGCAAGCATCATGCCTACGACGTTGGCAGCTTTCTCGATAACTATGGGATTGCCGTACGCACCGGCCATCACTGCGCGATGCCGCTGATGGCGTTTTATCAGGTGCCCGCGATGTGCCGGGCGTCGTTGGCCATGTACAACACCGTTGAAGAGGTCGACCGCCTGGTGGCGGGCCTGCAGCGCATTCGCCGATTACTGGGGTAACAGGGAGCAACCATGGCGGCTTTACCGGACAAAGATAAACTGTTGCGCAACTTTAACCGCTGCGCCAACTGGGAAGAGAAGTATCTCTATATTATTGAGCTGGGCCAGCGTCTGGCGCCGCTCAGCCCCGAGCAGCACCGCCCGGAGAATATTATTCAGGGGTGCCAGAGCCAGGTGTGGATTGTGATGGGGCGTGACGATCGGGGTCGTATCACGCTGCAGGGCGACAGCGATGCGGCAATTGTTAAAGGCTTGATTGCCGTGGTGTTTATCCTCTACGATGGGATGACCGCTGCGGACGTACAGGCTTTTGATGTACGGCCCTGGTTTGAACAGATGGCGCTGGCGCAGCATCTGACGCCGTCACGATCTCAGGGGCTGGAGGCCATGATTCGCGCTATCCGCACGCAGGCGGCAAGTTTTAGCTAATATCAAATAGACAGCTTTCATTCTGTTACGAAAGGTGGGCGGGCAGCCCACCACGCTGGTGGTTCAGCTTTCTGGCATGTTGTCAGTGAATATGAATAAGGAATCCAGATATGAAGCGCGCGTCCCTCTTAACACTCGGCATTTTAGGCGCCCTCAGCGCGATCTCAAGCGCCTGGGCGGTTGACTACCCATTACCCCCTGCCAACAGTCGTTTAATCGGCCACAATCAAACCTACACGGTTCAGGAGGGGGATAAGAACCTACAGGCCATCGCCAGACGCTTTGATACGGCGGCGATGCTGATTCTTGAAGCCAACAATACCATCGCACCGGTTCCCCGTCCCGGCACCGTGGTGACGATTCCGTCGCAGATGCTGCTGCCGGACGTCCCGCGTGAAGGGATTGTCGTCAACCTCGCCGAGCTGCGCTTGTATTACTTCCCGCCGGGTGAACAGCAGGTCCAGGTCTATCCGATAGGCATCGGCCTGCAGGGGCTGGAAACGCCGGAAATGACGACTCGGGTCGGGCAGAAGATCCCGAACCCGACCTGGACGCCAACGCCGGGTATCCGCGCGCGTTCGCTGGAGCGCGGCGTGACGTTGCCCGCTGTCGTGCCTGCCGGGCCGCATAACCCGCTAGGGCTGTATGCGCTGCGTCTGGCGTACGGTAACGGTGAATACCTTATCCATGGTACCAACGCGCCGGATAGCGTCGGGCTGCGCGTCAGCTCGGGCTGTATTCGCATGAATGCGCCGGACATTAAGGCGCTGTTCGCCCAGGTACGCAGCGGGACGCCGGTGCGGGTGATCAATGAGCCGGTGAAATATTCAGTGGAACCGAACGGCGCGCGCTATCTGGAAGTGCACCGCCCGCTGTCGCAGAACGCCGAGCAGGACACGCAAACGATGAAGATGACGCTGTCATCCGGCTTTAAAGCGTTTGCTGGTCACGGTAGCGTGGATGAAGCGCAGGTGAAGCGCGTGCTGTCTCGTCGTGCCGGATATCCGGTGGCGGTGTCTCAGGGCGCTGGGGCGGCTTCAGCTTCGGAGCCGGTCGTGTCAGCACAGAATGCGGACATGACATCAGGGAAGGTTACGCAGTAGGGCGGGGGATTTACAGGCAAAAAAAATGGCGCACAATGTGCGCCATTTTTATTACCAGAACTCTTACTTACGGTAAGAGTGAGCCTGGTTGTCCAGACGCTGGTTAGCACGAGCTGCGTCGTCTTTAGCAGCCTGAACGTCGGAACGCACTGCGTTCACGTCGTTGCTCAGCTGGTCAACTTTAGCGTTCAGAGTCTGAACGTCAGAAGACAGCTGATCGATTTTAGCATTGCTGGAGCAACCTGCCAGCAGAGTAGAACCCAGGATTACCGCGCCCAGTACCAGTTTAGTACGATTCATTATAAATACCCTCTAGATTGAGTTAATCTCCATGTAGCGTTACAAGTATTACACAAACTTTTTTATATTGAGAATATTTTTTTATGCGTTTTCCCTTATTTTTGATCGTTCGCTCAAAGAAGCACCGACTTTGCGCTTTTGCCGGGAAAATGCGTGTGAAAACAGAGGACTTCCATCGGATTCATCTTAGATAATCGAAGTTTAAATAGTGAGAGCCTATTTGATTTTTTATTGAGCAGGGTTATCTGAGTGTATAAAAAAAGCGCCCAATGGGCGCTTTTTAGGCAAACTATAATAAGTATGTGGATTATTACAGTACGTGTACGGAGGCGGTGTTGGTGGTGCCGCTCGGTACCAGCGCGCCGGAAACCATCACCACGACGTCGCCTTTCTGTGCCAGACCGCTTTCTACAGCGACTTCTTTGCCCAGACGGTAGAAATCATCGGTAGAGCTGATTTCTTTGACAACCTGTGCGACAACGCCTTTGCTCAGCACCAGCTGACGCGCAGTCGTTTCGTTGGTGGTCAGCGCCAGGATGGTGGCATCCGGGAAGTATTTACGGATAGCGCGTGCGGATTTACCGCCCTGGGTTGCTACCACGATCAGCGGTGCGTCCAGTTTCTCAGCGGTTTCTACTGCGCCACGGCAGACGGCTTCGGTGATGCGCAGCTTACGGCTGTCGTTGTTGAACTCCAGACGGCTGGTCATCACGCGGTCAGTACGTTCACAGATGGTGGCCATAATGGTCACGGCTTCCAGCGGGTACTTACCTTTTGCGGATTCACCGGACAGCATGACTGCATCGGTGCCGTCGAGGATGGCGTTTGCTACGTCGCCGGCTTCAGCGCGGGTCGGACGCGGGTTTTTGATCATGGAATCCAGCATCTGGGTCGCAGTGATAACGACTTTGCGCGCGCGGATACATTTTTCGATGATCATTTTCTGGGCGAAGATAACTTCTTCAACCGGGATCTCAACGCCCATGTCACCACGAGCAACCATGATGCCGTCAGAGGCTTCGAGGATTTCGTCGAAGTTGTTCAGGCCTTCCTGGTTTTCAATTTTGGAGATGATCTGGATGTTTTCGCCGCCGTGCGCCTTCAGGTGCTCGCGGATTTCAATAACGTCAGAACGTTTACGAATGAAGGATGCGGCAACGAAGTCAACGCCCTGTTCGCAACCGAAGATCAGGTCCTGTTTGTCTTTTTCAGCCAGCGCTGGCAGCGCGATGGAAACGCCCGGCAGGTTAACGCCTTTGTTCTCACCCAGGTCGCCGTTGTTCAGCACTTTACAGATAACTTTGTTACCTTCGATAGCGGTCACTTCCATACCGATCAGGCCATCGTCAACCAGCACGGTGTTGCCCACTTTCAGGTCAGAGGTGAAGCCTTCGTAGGTGACCGCAACGATTTCGCTGTTGCCGATAACGGATTTGTCGGTGGTGAAGGTGAAGGTCTGGCCCGCTTTCAGGGAGACGTCGTTACCGCCTTCCAGTTTGATGGTACGGATTTCCGGACCTTTGGTATCCAGCAGGATAGCGGCTTTCTTACCGGTTTTGCTCATCACGTTGCGCAGGTTCTTGATGCGCTGACCGTGTTCAGCATAGTCGCCGTGGGAGAAGTTCAGACGCATAACGTTCATGCCCGCGTCGAGCATTTTGCCTAACATCTCTTCGGATTCGGTTTTCGGCCCGATGGTGCAAACAATTTTGGTCTTTTTCATGACAGTCTTAGTCTTTAAGTTGAGATTGAGAAGGATTTGGAATTCTCGCCCCATGCGCGCACGGCCACGGAGTCAAACCTGTGTTACGAAAGTTGCTATGCCACGCCATAAGGATAGGTGACATAAAAAAAGCGTGCAGAGGAAAGTGTGCTAGAGGTTCAGCATAGTCAAAAAGGCGATGTTTTAATCGTTTATTGATGTAGTCCAATGAGCTGAAACCATTCAAGAAAGAAACGCGGCGGATTATACGATGTTATGGCGAAAAAAGAAAATAAAAACGCTGTTTCAAAATGAATGAAGGCTGTTTAACAAAATAAAAACGAATTATAGGTGAAAATGTAACAGCATAGATGCGCAACGGCAGACGCCGGGAGCCTGCTGATTTGCTTTCTGTGCGAAACGAAACAATAATAATTTGATTCTTAATGGAAATTAGCGAGCGTAAACGATGGGAAATCAGGCAAAAGACGACGTTTTATACCAGGAAATGTGCCGCGTAGTGGGAAAAGTTGTGCTGGAAATGCGCGATTTGGGCCAGGAACCGAAGCATATTGTGATCGCTGGCGTGGTCCGCACGGCGCTGGCAAACACCAAGGTCCAGCGTTCAGAGCTGACGCGTGAAGCGATGCAGAAGGTGGTAACTGCGCTGTCAGGGCAGGCCTGACAGCGGATCAGGCGATCACAAAGCGCAAAATCGATTTCACCGCCAGCTCGCTGTGGTGATGAATCAGCCCCTCATCGTTGATATCCGGAAGCGGACCGTCCAGATAGAGGCTGTTAAAGCTGTAAAAATTAGACACCTGATAAAAGCTGAAGCTGCTAATCAGACGGTGAACGTCGCGCGCGTCTAACGCGGGCTGGAATATGCCCTGTTCTTGCCCGCGGTGCAGAATCTGCTCCAGCAAGGAGAGGGCGCTTTTATTCAGCCGCTTCAGATCGCCCGAAGCCAGCAGCCATTTCCCGCGCTGCATATTCTCCATACAGATAATCCGCATAAAATCAGCGTGCTCGGCGTGATAACGTACGCTCCATTTCACCAGTTGGACGAGTGCTTCCACCGGCGGCAGGTTCTCCAGCCCCAATTGCTGCTCGGTCTCGCGAATGCGCGTATAGACGTACTGCAGTACCGCCTGGTACAACAGCTCTTTAGTCTTAAAGTAGTACACCACCATACGCTTGGTCGTCTGCGCCTCGCCGGCTATCTGTTCCATACGCGCACCGGCCAAGCCGTGTTCCGCAAAAACCGCGATTGCGGCGGTAAAAATCCGTGTTTTTAGCGACTGCGCTTCATCGTGAGCGATGGCTGACATAACCACTCCTGTTCATTTTTACCGGGCACAAAAAATACACACAATGATCACAAATTAGCAACCAAATCTGGCGCACTTGAACCAAATGATTCATATTCGATGCAACTGCTACCGCCAAAGCCAGGTGAAACCATGTTGCGTTCAATTGCTACCGTATCCCTTTCTGGAACCCTGCCTGAAAAGCTCAGCGCGATTGCCGCTGCCGGTTATCAGGGCGTTGAAATCTTTGAAAACGATTTGCTCTATTATACCGGTACGCCGACGGATGTCCGTAATATGGCCGACGATCTGGGGCTTAAAATCACGTTATTTCAGCCTTTTCGCGATTTTGAAGGCGGCCCGCGCGAGCGGTTTGCGGCTAACCTGGCGCGAGCCGAGCGCAAATTTGCGCTGATGCACGAGCTGGGCTGCGACACGCTGCTGCTGTGCAGTAACGTTCAGGCCGACTGTTCTGCCGACTTTTCCCTGCAGGTTGAAGATTTGCGCGCGCTGGCGACGCTGGCGGAGCGGGAAAATATCCGCATTGGCTATGAAGCGCTGGCGTGGGGTACCCACGTAAATCGCTGGTATCAGGCCTGGGAGCGGGTGAAAGCGGTAGATAGCCCGGCGTTGGGGATCGTGCTCGATAGCTTCCATATCCTGGCATTAGGCGACGATCTGCATCGTCTGCACGAAGTGCCGATGGACAAAATCACCTTCCTCCAGCTGGCCGATGCACCGTTGATGAAAATGGATGTGCTCGAATGGAGCCGCCATTTCCGCTGCTTTCCGGGGCAGGGTGAACTGCCGCTGGTGACGTTTACTCAAGAACTGACGCGCCTTGGCTACCGTGGCCCATGGTCGCTGGAAATTTTTAACGACGGCTTCCGCGCCTCGCCCAACGGCGCGACGGCCAAAGACGGCTATCGCTCGTTGCTGTGGCTGGAAGAGCAGACTCAACGCACACTCGGTGAGAGCGGGGCGGATCTGTTCCATACGGCCAATCTACCGACTTTTGAGGGCATTGAGTTTATTGAGTTCGCCGCGAGCCCTGGCGAAGCGAAAAAGCTGAGCACCATGCTCGGCGGTATGGGATTCCAGCTGGAGGGGATGCACCGTTCCAAGCAGGTCGCGCTGTGGCGTAACGGCGGCGCGCGGGTAATTATCAACTATCAGCCCCACAGCTGGGCGGATCACTTCTATCAACGTCACGGCGTCTCGCTGTGTGCGATTGCGCTACGGGTCAGCGAAAGTGCGCCAGCGATCGCTCGCGCCAAAGCCTATGGCTACGCCACCTGGCAGGGCGAAGCCGGGCCGAATGAAAGCACCATCCCGGCGGTATGCGCACCGGACGGCAGCCTGATTTATCTTGTCGATAGCCAACAGGATATTTACGCGCAGGATTTTACCCTTACCGAAACGGCGAACGTGGGGCCACTGCTGGGGATCGACCATCTGGCGCTAGGGATGGAGGCCGACAGCCGTGACAACTGGGTGATGTTTGTTCGCGCGGTGCTGGGTTTTACGCTGGAGCATGAACAAACGCTACCAGACCCTTACGGCCTGGTGCGCAGCCTGGCGGTGCAAAGCCCGCAGGGCACCGTACGCCTGGCGCTGAATATCTCTCAAAGCCGCGCAACGCAGATTGCCCGCTCGGTGGCCTGCTATCAGGGGGCCGGGCTACAGCACGCGGCGTTCGCGGGTCGCGATCTCCCCACGCTGCTGGACAACCAACCGCTGGCAGCCGCGCTGTCGCTGCCGGTTCCGGCAAACTATTACGATGATTTGCAGGCGCGATTTGGCGATAGCGCGCAGGTGGAAACCCTACGCCGCCAGCAGATTCTCTACGATCGTGACGGTACGGGCGGCGAATTTTTACATCGTTACACCTTACCGTTCAGCGAAGGGCGCTTCTTCTTTGAATTTACCGAACGTCGTCACGGCTACGCGCAGTACGGCGCGGTGAATGCTGCCGTACGACTGGCGGCAATGCAGTACCGTTAGCGCCGGAATGTACCATTCGGTACGCTGGCGCCGCAGGCTAGACCATAACAATAAACATTCATCTGCACTCGACAACGACAGGTAAACACTATGAATTCACTCGGCCAACCTCGTGTGGCCACCGCTGCGGCGGTGAACGCGATCCCTCGCTCCCGGCGGCGCATTGGTATTCTGGCGCTGCTGGCCGTGGGGACCATGATCAACTATCTCGACCGCACGGTGCTGGGGATTGCCGCGCCGCAGCTGACCCAGGAGCTGGGCATTAGCGCCGCGGTGATGGGGATTGTCTTTTCCGCCTTTGCCTGGACCTACGCGCTGGCGCAGATCCCCGGCGGCATGTTCCTCGATCGCTTCGGCAACAAGTTGACCTATTTTCTGGCGCTGAGCTTCTGGTCGCTGTTTACGTTGCTGCATGGTTTTGCCGTAGGTCTGAAAACGCTGCTGCTGTGCCGTTTTGGTCTTGGCGTCAGCGAAGCGCCGTGCTTCCCGGTGAATAGCCGGGTGGTGAGCGCCTGGTTTCCGCAGCATGAACGAGCAAAAGCGACCGCGGTATATACCGTTGGTGAATATCTCGGGCTGGCCTGTTTTGCGCCGCTGCTGTTCTGGATTATGGGCGGTTTTGGCTGGCGCACGCTGTTTATCTCGGTAGGTGTCGTCGGCATGTTATTTGCGCTGGTCTGGTGGCGATGCTATCGCGAACCGCATGAGGACAGCCGTCTGAGCCAGCAGGAGCGCGAGTACATTGCCGCCGGCGGCGGCATCAGCTCTGGCGCTGAGCAGCGCAAGGCGTTCAGCTGGCCGCTGGTACGTCAGCTGTTGCGCAAACGGCAAATTATTGGCGCCAGTATCGGCCAGTTTGCGGGCAATACCGTGCTGGTATTTTTCCTGACCTGGTTCCCCACCTATCTGGCGACCGAGCGGCATATGCCGTGGCTGAAAGTCGGGTTCTTCGCCATTCTGCCGTTTCTGGCAGCGGCGGGCGGCGTGATGTTCGGCGGTTGGGTGTCGGATAAGCTGCTGAAAGCTACCGGCAGCGCCAACCTGGGACGTAAGTTGCCCATTATCGCGGGGCTGCTGATGGCGAGCTGCATTATTAGTGCTAACTGGCTGTCCAGCGACACGGCGGTGATCCTGGTGATGTCGTTCGCGTTCTTTGGCCAGGGGATGGTCGGGCTGGGCTGGACGTTAATTTCCGATATGGCACCGAAGGGGCTGGGCGGGCTGACCGGCGGGCTATTTAACTTCTGCGCCAACCTGGCGGGGATCCTCACGCCGCTGGTGATTGGTTTTATCGTGGCGGCGTTTGGCAGCTTCTTCTACGCCCTGGTGTATATCGGCGGCGCGGCGCTGCTTGGCGTGGTGGCGTATCTGTTTATTCTCGGTGATGTGAAGCGCATCGAACTGGATCTGCCTGAACAGGAGGAAACGCATGCACATTAGTGGACGTACGCGGTTGATTGCGCATTTGGGATATCCGACGGAAAGCTTCAAGGCACCAATGATCTATAACCCCTGGTTTGAAAACCAGAGCGTCGACGTTAAAGTGGTGCCGATGGGCATCAAGCCGGAAGATTATGCGTCGTTGATCCCCGCGCTGTTTTCGCTAACCAATATTGCGGGCGCACTGGTGACGATGCCACATAAAGTGGCGACCTGCGGGCTGGTCGACCGGATGAGTCCCACCGCGCAAATTGCCGGTGCCTGCAACGCTATCCGCCGCGAAGCCGATGGTTCGCTGACCGGCGATATGTTTGACGGTGACGGCTTTGTGCGTGGCATTCAGCGCAAGGGCTTTGGTACCGTCGGGGCACGCGCGATGGTGGTGGGCAGCGGCGGCGTGGGGTCGGCGATTGCGGCTTCGCTAGCGGCAGCGGGCGTCAGTGCGTTGACGCTATACGATGCGCGGGAAAGCACGGCGCACGCGCTGGCTGACCGTTTACAGGGGCATTACCCGCAGCTCGAACTGACGGTGATGGACAACGATCCTGCGGGGCATGGCCTGGTTGTCAATGCGTCACCGTTGGGCATGCTCCCTGCCGATCCGCTGCCGATGGACGTTCAGCGAATAGAGCCCGGCACGTTCGTGGGCGAAGTCGTCATGAAGCAGACGTTTACGCCTTTCTTGCAGGCGGCAATGGCGCGCGGGTGTCCGGTACAGCCAGGGACGGATATGCTGTTTGAAATGATCCCGGCCTATCTGGACTTCTTCCATCTGCCGGTGGCAACGCCGGATCGGCTGCGGATGCTGGCGGAAATTCACGACTAAAGTGCTGGTCAGAAGCGTAATAGCCCAGATAATATAACGCTTATGTCTGGGCTACTTCGTTTCTTCTTATGCATTCCACGTTAACACTTCTGGCGGCCGGCAGCCTGCGCCGCGCGTTTATCCCGTTACAGGCGCAGTTTTCCGGGCAAACCGGCATTGCGCTGAAGCTGGTTTTTGGCCCCGCAGGTTTACTGCGCGAGCGTATTGAAAGCGGTGAACCGTGTTCGCTGTTTGCATCGGCGAATCGCCAGCATCCTCAGGCGCTTTGTGACGCCGGCCGCGCAAGCGGTCTCCATCTTTTTGCCCGCAATTCGCTGATGCTTACCGTGCGAAATACCCCGCAGACGAAGGGAAAAACGTGGCGGGAACTGCTGGCGGATGAGACGCTGCGGTTAGCGACTTCGACGCCGCTGTGCGACCCTTCCGGTGACTACACCTGGCAGCTTTTTGAGCGTATAGCGTCCTGCTATCCGGCGCTGGGCAATGCGCTCAAGCAGCGCGCAATGCCGCTGGTTGGCGGGCGGCATTCGCTCGCGCTGCCGAACGGGGCGATGGCCAGCCAATGGTTGATTGATGAGGGGTTCGCCGATCTGTTTATCGGCTATGCTCACTACGCCACCGCGCTGGAGAATCAAAGCAACGTTCGCTGCGTCGTTATTCCCGAGCCGTGGAATATTCACTGTGAATATTACCTGACCGATGTTGATGAGCATGACGACGCGCGGCTGTTCCGCCAGTTTATACTGGGTGAAGAGGGGCAGCGCTGCCTGCGCGACGCCGGGTTTATGTCGGCGAGCGGTGAATAGTAAAAAGCGGAGTCACCACCGGGGAAGGGTAATCCTCAAGCTGAAGCTTACGAACCCGTACGCCGTAAGCGCGCTGGAGATTGGCTTCCTGTACCACCTCGGCTGTTCGTCCGGCCAGCCATTGACTGTCAGGCATCAGCAGTAGCGTATGGCTCGCCACCTGAAGCGCGTGGGTAGGATCGTGGGTGGTAAACATCACGGTACGCGACTGGGCGCGCGACAGATCGCTTATCAACTGTAATACCGTCTGCTGATTGCCCAAATCGAGCGCCGAGCAGGGTTCATCCAACAGGATATTCTGGCTGGCGCTGACCAGCGCGCGGGCGATCATCACCAGCTGCTGCTGACCGCCGGACAGATTGCTGAACAGCGCGTCAGCCAGATTGGCGATATTCAGCTGAACCAACGCCGCCTGCACCTGACGTTCGTCCTCTTCCTGCGGCTGTGAAAACAGGGCAATATGGCGCGCGCGTCCCATCAGTACGATTTCTCGAACCCGCCAGCCAAAAGCGGGGCGAAAAGACTGTGGAACAATCCCTACGCCACCGCTGGCCACCACCCGGCCGGATAACGACGGCAGTACGCCGGTAATGGTGTCCAGTAACGTACTTTTCCCCCGACCATTGGCCCCCAGAATCGCCCACACTTCGCCGGGCTGGCAGTGCAGATTCAGCGGGGTAAACAGCGGCAAGTGGTGACCATATTCGAGCTGCGAGAATGTGAGCGTCGGGGTCATCAGATCGTTCCTTTTCGGCTGGCGCGTACCAGCATAATGGCAAACAGCGGCGCACCGACCAGCGCAGTAATAATCCCGATGGGGATTTCTGCCGCGGTCAGCGTACGGGCGAGATCGTCAACCAATACCATAAAGCTGGCACCGATCCAGAAGGCGCAGGGGAGCAGGCGACGGTGATCGGCGCCGCTGAGCATTCGCGCGAGGTGAGGGATCACCAGACCAACCCAGGCAATACTGCCGCTGACGGCCACCTGCGCCGCGACCAGCAGCGCGCAGCACAGCAGCACGACGCGGCGCAACGCGGTTACGCTAACGCCCAGCGCGCGGGCGTCTTTATCATCCAACGACAGCAGGTTGATGCGCCAGCGCAGCGTGTAAAGCACCAGCGAGGCGGCCGCCACCGGGATGACGAGCAGCAGCACTTTGTGCCAGTTGGCGGTGGCAAAACTACCAAGCAGCCAAAAGACAATATTCGGCAATACCTCTTCCGTGTCGGCCATGTACTGCATCAGGCTGACCAGTGCGGCGAAGAAACCGCTGAGAATAATCCCGGCAAGTATCAGCACCAGCGTGCTTTCCCGGCCTTGAAGCGCCGCCAGAAGGTAAACCAGCGTGAGCGCCAGCAGGCCAAAGAAGAAGGTGGTGCCCATCATCAGCGGCATACTGAGTCCGAGCAGAATAGCCAGCGTGCCGCCAAAGGCAGAGCCCGAAGTGACGCCGATAATATGCGGGTCGACCAGCGGATTCTGGAACACGCCCTGGAGTGTCGCGCCGCATAGCCCCAGCGCGCCGCCGGCGAGCAGCGCCATCAGAATGCGCGGCAGGCGAACGGACCAGACGATCTGGTGGGCGATATCGCGGCTATGCGGGTGTATCAACTGCGCCAGCACTTCACCGATAGATAAACCGTATTGACCAAAACACAAAGAGAGCACGGCAACGGTGAGCGTGAGCAGCATCAGCCCACCCTGTAACGTTTTGGGGCGACTACGGATGTGCATTAGCCTGCCAATCGGTACGGTAGAAACGATGGTAGTAATCCTGCGCCTGCGCATCGACGTCGATATCTTTGTAGCGCTGCGGGTAGAGTTTTTTCGCCAGCCACAGTTCGCCAATGGCCAGCGCTTCCGGCATTGGATAGCCCCATGCTTTCGCGTATTCCGGCATCAGCCAGACGCGGTGATTTTTCACAGCATCAATGCCTTGCCACTGCGGGTCGTTGACTATCTGTTTCACCACCTCGGGGTAGCGGTCCTGCACGAAGATAACCTGCGGATCCCACTGCAACACTTGTTCCATCGATACCTGGCGTGCGCCTTTTACGGTTGCGGCGGCCACGTTGATAGCGCCCGCATGTTGCATCATCAGGCCGGTATATTTCCCTGAACCATAGGTATTCAGATCCGGGTTAGCCATGTACACGCGAACTTTCTCTGCGGACGGAATGGCGGCGACCGGCGCGTTGAATTTGGCGCGCGCGGCAAAGGTGTAATCAATGAGCGCATCCGCCTGTGCCTGACGGTTAACCACGTCACCAATCAGGCGAATACCCTGTTTCAGACCTTCGTTATACGCGCGTTCTTCATCGGCCATGGTGGGATTCATTTTATTTTGCTCACCGGCGGCGTCTTCACGAAGAGAGATGGCAACGACGGGGATCCCCGCATGGGAAATTTGCTGAATCATGGCCGCCGGTGCGTAGTTGGCGACAAACACCACCTGTGGGTGCAGCGCCAGCAGGCTTTCAATATTGACCTGGGTGAGGTCGCCCGGCATCGGCAGCGTTTCAATGCCGGGCATGAAGCGGGCAAAACCCGGGCCGAGCTGTTTTTTCCAACTGCTCAGGACGCCTACGATATCCGCAGAGGCGTCCAACTGTACCAGCAGGTTTAAGGTCTGGTGTTGGAGCACCACCACGCGGTTGACCGTATCGGGAAGGGTAACCTGGCGGCCAAGCTGGTCGGTTACGGTACGGTCGGCAAGCGCAGGGGTCGCTGCCGCCAGGCTGGCGCAGGCTAGCGTCAGACCAACAAGTAAACGGTGTAATGTAGACATGAGTCGCTCATTCAGGAGGGGAAGTAATCGGTGTGTATTTGATTATATAACGAAGGGAAATGCAAACCGTCTGACGGAAATACCCCTAAATTTCTCCTGAAAACAAAAAAGGCCGCAGCGTTTCCGCGGCGGCCTGGTTCGGGCGCATGCTGCCATTCAGGCAAAAATGGTCATCAGGTATGCGGCAAACAGCGCCAGGTGCGCCGCGCCGTTCAGCACGTTGGTACGCCCGGTCGAGAACGAGATGTGGCACAGTATCAGCGAGGCAACCATCACGATCATCTCCGGCATCCCCAGGCCGAACATCAGTTCGTTACCGGTCAGCCAGGCGATCAGCGTCACCACCGGCACGGTGAGGGAAATGGTCGCCAGCACCGAGCCAAAGAACAGGTTCATCGCACGCTGCACCTGGTTATTAAGAACCGCCTTCAGCGCGCCTAAGCCTTCCGGCGAGAGGATCAGCAGAGCGACCAGGAAACCGGTAAACGCGACCGGCGCGTTCATGCTGGTCAGCAGCGTCTCCAGCGGGTTTGCGTTCATTTTGGTCACTGCAATCACCGCCACCAGATGGACAATCAGCCACAGGGCGTGCCAAAGGCTGCTGTGCGCCGACGGTTTACCGTGGTGCGGGTCATCATCGTCACTGTCGTCCTCATGCTCGTAGACAAACAGACTCTGGTGCGTTTTGGTTTGAATAAGCAGAAATACGCCGTACATGGCGGCGGAAATCAGCGCCACGAGCAGCGACTGGCCGATGGTAAAATTGGCCCCCGGCAGCGCCGTCGGGAACACCAGCACAATAATGGCCAGCGGAAACAGGGCAATCAAATATTGTTTGATGCCGAACAGGTTCATATATTGCGTGGCAAATTTGCGCCCGCCAAGCAACAGCGAGAAGCCCACCAGTCCGCCGGTCACGATCATAATGATCGAATACAGCGTATCGCGCATCAGGGTGGGGGCGGCATCGCCGGTGGCCATCAGCGCAGAAATCAGGCTGACTTCCAGAATAACGACAGAGAGACTCAAAATCAGGGAACCGTAGGGCTCGCCAAGACGGTGGGCTAAGACGTCGGCGTGGCGAACCACGCTAAAGGCGCTGCTCAGAATACCAACCAGAGCGAGAGCATTAATCGCAACAACCACTGGCAATGACTGACTGCTTCCCCAGAAGAACAGGATTGCCAGCGCGATGATCGGGAAAATGAGCGACGTCTCCTTGTGGCGAGTTTTCACCGCCTCATGTGCGTGGGTCATGTGTTTCTCCATATATGCAGGTATTTATAATTATAGAAAAAATCAGGGGCATAAATTAACAAATTTTTCCATGTGTCAGGCAATCTTTTACTAAAATTTACCCATGGCGCGAATTTTATGGTTAAAGGTCTATAATATAAAACAACTGATAAATATCTATTAAATAACAATCAATTGTCATGTTGTTATTTTTATTATTCTTCTGGAGTGTTCACGGTGAAACGCAATAGGGATCCGGCAGACAAATTGCATCCGAGGGCGTAAAGCTGGATAATATTTCGGCAATGACAGCGCCGGAAGTCGCCATCCGTTCCCTTGAGAGCGTATGTGTTGCAAGGACGAGTTGTGGTGGTGGAGGTTTAAAGTGTTAACGCGTGATTTCTTAATGAAGGCGGATTGTACGACGGCGTTTGGCGCCATTGAGGCGTCGCTGCTATGGTCAGCTGAACAGCGCGCGGCATCGCTGGCGGCAACGCTGGCCTGTCGGCCGGATGATGGCCCGGTATGGATATTTGGCTACGGTTCGCTGATGTGGAACCCGGCGCTCAACTACAGCGAGTCGGTTACCGGCACGCTGGTTGGCTGGCATAGGGCCTTCTGCCTGCGCCTGACGGCGGGGCGCGGCAGCGCGTGCCAGCCGGGTCGTATGCTGGCGCTGAAAGAAGGCGGGCGCACCACGGGCGTCGCCTATCGACTGCCGGATGACGAAATTGAAAACGAGCTGTCGCTGCTGTGGAAACGCGAGATGATCACCGGCTGCTACCTGCCCACCTGGTGCAAACTGGCGCTCGACGATGGGCGTACGGTAAATGCGCTGGTGTTTATTATGGACCCGCGCCATCCGCTGTATGAATCCGACACCAGCGTGCAGGTCATTGCCCCGCTGATTGCGCGCGCAAGCGGCCCGCTTGGCACAAATGCGCAGTATCTTTTCTCGCTGGAACAGGAACTGCAAAAGCTGGGTATGCCGGACGATGGATTAAATGAACTGATTCATAAAGTGCGGCTGCTGGTGGGGGGCGTCAATCCGCCGGGGCTGGCTTAGTCGCAGGACCACCCCGGAAGCGTGCTTCCGGGGCAGGGCTCAGGCAGCGACGTAGCTGATAGAGTGCTCAAGAGACTGGCTATGACTGTCAATCAGTACGTTCCAGGTACCGCTGTAAGGCACGGTCAGGTATGCCTTTTCTTCGTTCTGTACGCTCAGAATATCGGCGCCGTGATTGCTGGCGCTCTTTTGGGTGCTCATTAAATGAATGTGGCAACGCTCAGAGCAACGCACCACCACCGTATCTCCGCCAAATAACGTCAAACTTGCCTTTACCATCACCAAAATACCCCGCTGCCATGAGTCAATGCGCTCCCTGCGATGAAATCCTGCTTGTGATGTTGTTCACAATTCACTCATCGCATAACACCAAACCCTGTGCCTGCGGATGCTGATTTTGATCAAAAAATGCCGCAATGCTTCAACAAAAATGACAATGTTCCTGAATGCATTCAGCCTTCACCACATTGCTGCGCAGAATGCAGCAGACGTAATACAAAATCCTTTAAAAACGGGGTAAATGGCGACGATATCAGAAGGTCAGCACTTTATCCGCGGCCAGCGTCCACTGCGCCAGCTCGACCAGCGTGCCAATCTCGACGCCGTCAATCAGCGGCAGGGCGGTGATGCCACGGCCGTCGGTGCAGGTTTTACACAGCTTCACCGGCACGTTTTGCGCAGTGAGGATCTCGAGCATTTGCTGAATGTTGTAGCCTTCCGCGGGTTTTTGCCCGCGCAGGCCTGCGGTGACGGCGTCAGACATCAAAAATAGCTGAAGATGCAGGTCTTCCTGCTGTTCGCGCAGGGCGATAGCAAGGCGCAGGCTGTTGAACAAAGATTCGCTGCCGTAGGCGGCACCGTTGGCGATAATGACGATACGTTGCATCTGAACTCCTTTTAGGCACGGTTATTGCTGGTTGTTGCTAAAGATAGGTAAATCCTCTACCGGGAGCGCATATGATAAATCATGAAGATGATACCCCCGACGCTATCGAGTGGTTTCGCTACGCGCGGCAGGTGCAGAAAGACCAGCTTCGGCAGCTGGCGCGGCAAGGGCAGTTGGTCAGCCAGATAAGCCACGTCGTGCATATGTTACAGTGTGAACGCGGGGCCTCCAACATCTGGTTATGTTCACAGGGGCGACTGTACGGCGCCGAGCGCCGGGCCAGCGCCGCGCTGGTGGATGAACAGCTGCGCCCGCTGCTGCGGTGCCTGTCGCCGCGCCATCTGCCATCAACCAGCGGCCTTTGCCAGCGCATCGCTCGTGCGGTCTGGTCGTTGGAACAGCTGCCCGCGCTGCGCGAAAATGTTGCCAGCCGGCAAATTGCCGCCGAGACGGCCACCGGCCAGTTCAGCCGCACCATTCGCCATTTACTCAACATTATTCCACAGCTGAACGACAGCATTGACGATCCGCAGCTCGCCGCGCGGCTGGTGGCGCTGTACAGCTTTATGCAGGGCAAAGAGCTGGTGGGTCAGGAGCGTGCGCTGGGGGCGCAGGGGTTTGCGCTGGGCTGTTTTAGCCAGGAGCTTCGCCAACGGCTGGTCGATCGTATTGACGGCCAGCAGCCCTGTTTTGACAGCTTTCTGTCGCTGGCGACGAGCCCGCTGAAGATGCTGTTTTACACCGAATGTCAGGCGGGGATAGCGATTGAACAGCTGCGGCGGATCGCCTGTACCCGCCAGCCCGGCGAGGATGATGGCGAAACGGCGCTGCGCTGGTTCCAGCTGCAAACTCAGCGGCTGGAGCAGATGCGCGGGCTGGAAGAGCTGCTGATTGGCGAGCTGATGACGGCCGTTGATGGCCTGCTGCTGGACGATAACGCCCCCGATCCACGGCAGGATGACGCCGTCAGCGACGGTATGTTGCTGCACCTGGACAGGCAGCTGCTGCCGCTGGTGCGCCAGCAGGCGCGCGAACTGGAGCAGCTTTCCAGCCAACTGGCGTCGCTGAAGGATACGCTGGAAGAGCGGCGGCTGATTGATAAAGCCAAAGGCGTGCTGATGACCTACCGGCAGATGAACGAAGAGCAGGCCTGGCACTGCCTGCGCAAAATGGCGATGGAGAAGAATCAGCGCATGGTAGAGATCGCGCGCGCGCTGCTGGCGGTAAAGACGTTATGGCAGCAGGAGGCCCCCCCACCGTTGCACAATGAACGGGCATGAATGCTTTGCTGCGGTGCAAAAAAGTGACGCAGACAACATTATTTGCCGCAACCCCGTGTGCTTACGACCTGGCATCTGAATTGCATTAACTTAATAAATCATCGGTCACGAGCCAACGGCGGTTCGGAGACCACGAGGATAAAGGCGTCCTGCAATGCGAAGCATTGCCGGGCGCTTTTTTTTTGCATTCGGGAGCGAATATGGGCGAGACGTTTTCACTATCACGGCGGCGATTTATTCAGGCGGGCGCGGCGCTGGGCGGCGCGATGCTGCTGCCGGGCATCATGCAGGCAGCCTGGGCGGCCGGTTCCGATAAACCGGAACGGCAAACGGTCAAGGTGGGGTTTATCCCGCTCACCGACTGCGCGCCGTTGGCGATTGCGGCGTTAAAGGGATTCGATAAGAAGTACGGCATCACCCTCGTGCCAAGTAAAGAAGCCAGCTGGGCGGCAGTGCGCGACAAACTGGTTAACGGCGAGCTGGACGCGGCGCACGTACTCTATGGCCTGCTGTATGGGCTGGAGCTGGGCGTGGCGGGTAAACCGCAGGCGATGGCTAACCTGATGACGCTGAACCGTAACGGCCAGGGGATCACCCTATCGACGGATTTGCATGCGCAGGGCGTAAGCGATCTCAGCGCGCTGAAGACGCTTATTGGCAACAGCGCGCCGGGCACCTACACCTTTGCGCATACCTTTCCGACCGGCACTCATGCGATGTGGCTCTACTACTGGCTGGCCAGCGGCGGCATTAATCCCTTCAGCGATATTCGTACCGTGGTGGTTCCGCCGCCGCAGATGGTGATGAACATGCGTATTGGCAACATGGTGGGTTTTTGCGTCGGCGAGCCGTGGAACGCCCGCGCCATCAACGATCGCATCGGCTTTACCGCCGCCACCAGCCAGGAAATCTGGCCGGAACACCCGGAAAAAGTCCTGGGCACGCGCCGTGAGTGGGTTGAACAGTACCCGAATACCAGTCGTGCGCTGGTGGCTGCGCTGATGGACGCCGCCCGCTGGATTGACGCCTCTGCGGATAACAAGCGGGAAACCGCCCGAATTCTGGCCCAGCGCGGGTGGCTCAACACCAAAGAACAGTACCTGACCGGCCGTATGCTCGGCGACTACGACAACGGTATCGGGCGTCGCTGGCGCGATGCGCACCCGATTCGTTTTTTTGACCAGGGCGATGTTAGCTTCCCGTGGCTGTCGGACGGCATGTGGTTCCAGACCCAGTTCCGCCGCTGGGGTCTGCTGAAAAGCGATCCGGATTATCTGGCCGTTGCCCAGCGCATCAACCGCATCGACGTGTGGAAAGACGCCGCGCAGGCCGTGGGAGGGATCGCCGCACCAACGCAAACCTTACGCAGCAGCACCCTGATTGACGGCACCGTCTGGAATGGGAATGACCCCGCCGGATACGCCCGCCGTTTTGCCATTCAACGTTTGGGAGCATGAGATGAAGAGCAGAAACAAAACCGTTGAGAAGATGCCCGCGCCAGCGGGAGAAGTGATTACGCTGCCGCCGGTGCAAGTACGTCGACAGGCCCCCGTATGGGGTCGGCGGATTCGCGGTCTGGCTGAGCGCGCGATCCCGGCGCTGATGGGATTAGGCATGCTGGTGCTGCTCTGGCAACTGGCGGCAGTCAACAGCAAAGGTTTTCCGACCCCGCTAAGCACGCTCGACTCCGCGCTGACGCTGTTCGCCGATCCGTTCTACAACAATGGCCCTAACGATGTGGGCGTTGGCTGGAATGTGCTGGCGTCGCTCCAGCGTGTGGCCGTGGGGTTCGGTCTGGCGGCGCTGGTCGGGATCCCGCTGGGCTTCCTGATTGGCCGCTTTACCTTTTGTTCCCGCATGTTTACGCCGCTTATCGCACTGCTGCGCCCGGTCAGCCCGCTGGCGTGGCTGCCAATTGGCCTGCTGTTGTTCCAGAAGGCGGAGCCTGCCTCGAGCTGGACCATTTTTATCTGCTCTATCTGGCCGATGGTGATCAACACCGCTGAAGGGGTCAGACGCATTCCGCAGGACTACCTCAACGTTGCGCGAGTGCTACAGCTTTCTGAATGGACGGTCATGCGCAAAATCCTCTTCCCGGCGGTATTGCCCTCGGTGCTGACCGGCGTTCGGCTGTCGATCGGTATTGCCTGGCTGGTGATTGTGGCGGCGGAAATGCTCACCGGCGGTCTGGGCATTGGTTTTTGGATCTGGAACGAGTGGAACAACCTCAACGTGGAAAACATCCTCATTGCGATCGTCATCATTGGCGTCGTCGGGCTGCTGCTGGAGCAGGGGCTGATGCTGATTGCGCGTCGTTTTAGCTGGCAAGAGAAATAAGGAGAATCGCATGAAACCATTAATTCAGGTCCAGGCCGTGAGCCAGCGTTTCCATACCGCCAGCGGCGAGTTTCTGGCTTTACAAAACGTCTCGTTTGATATTCACGAAGGGGAAACGGTGAGTCTGATAGGCCATTCTGGCTGTGGGAAATCCACGCTGCTCAACCTGATCGCCGGGATTACCCTGCCAAGCGAAGGCGGGCTGATTTGCGATAACCGGGAGATCGCGGGGCCGGGACCGGAGCGGGCGGTGGTGTTCCAGAACCATTCGCTGCTGCCGTGGCTGACCTGCTTTGATAACGTCGCGCTGGCGGTTGACCACGTTTTCCGCCGCAGCATGAGCCAGGCCGAGCGCCGGGAGTGGATTGAACACAACCTCGATCGTGTACAGATGGGTCATGCGATGCACAAACGGCCTGCGGAAATCTCCGGCGGCATGAAACAGCGCGTTGGCATTGCCCGTGCGCTGGCGATGAAACCTAAGGTGCTGCTGATGGATGAACCGTTCGGTGCGCTGGACGCGCTGACCCGCGCGCATTTGCAGGATTCGGTGATGCAGATCCAGCAGGCGCTGAATACCACCATCGTCTTGATAACCCACGACGTGGATGAAGCGGTGCTGCTCTCCGATCGCGTGCTGATGATGACCAACGGCCCGGCGGCCAGCGTGGGCGAAATACTGGAGGTTAATCTGCCGCGCCCGCGCAATCGGGTACAGCTGGCTGATGACGGGCGCTATCACCATCTGCGTCAGCAGATTCTGCATTTCCTCTACGAAAAACAGCCCAAAGCGGCGTAAGGGACGGGCGTATGCGGAAACTGGTGATGATCGGTAACGGTATGGCGGCAACCCGGCTGGCAGAGAAGCTGGTGACCGCTGCACCGGGGGTATTTGCGATAACGATTATCGGCGATGAGCCGCACCCGGCCTACAGCCGTATTCTGCTTTCTCCGGTGCTGGGCGGAGAGAAAACGTTTCCGCAGACGCTGCTGCAGCCGGAGGGATGGTACGCCGGACACGGCATCACGCTGTGCACCGGGGAGACGGCGCTGGCGGTGGATATTGCGGCCCGTCGGGTCACCACCACCCAGCGCACGCTGATCTGGGACGAGCTGGTCTTCACCTGTGGCTCCCACGCTTTTATGCCGTCGTTGCCGGGCATCGCGTTGCCGCATGTGTTTGCCTTCCGCACTCAGGCTGATGTTGATGCCATCCTGGCAAGTCCGGGGGCGACGGTGGTGATCGGCGGCGGGGTGCTGGGGGTGGAAGCGGCGGCCGCGCTGCGGCAATCAGGTGACAACGTCACGTTGGTGCAGCGCAGCGGTCGATTGATGGAGCAGCAGCTCGATGAGCAGGCCAGCAAACTGCTGGTACAGCGCCTGGCGGCGCGCGGCATCCGCTGCGAACTGAATGCCGGAATTGCGGCCATCACCCCTCAGGCAGTCATGCTTGATGACGGCCGCAACATTCCTGCACAGCGGGTGGTGATGGCGACCGGCGTACGGCCAAACATCGCGCTGGCGCAGACCGCAGGACTGCTGTGTCAGCGCGGCATCGTGGTTGATCGCCAGCTGGCGACGTCGGTCCCCGGCGTTAGCGCCATCGGCGAATGCTGCGAAATTGACGGCCAGACCTTTGGCCTGGTCGCACCCTGTATGCAGCAAGCGGATGTGCTGGCGGCACGGCTGTGCGGCGCGCCCGGCAAGGATTTTCACTGGCAGGATGCGGGAACGCGCCTCAAGGTCAGCGGTATCGATCTGTTCAGCGCCGGGCAGGTTGAGGCTCGCGATGAGGATGAACAGTGGTCATCGTTCGACCCGCAGACCGGCCATTATCGTCGCCTGCTGGTGCGCGATGAACGCCTGATAGGCGTTCTGCTGCTGGGCGACTGCGCCCGTGCGGCGACCTTTACCGATTTATTGCACGCTACGCAGCCTGCGCAAGCGGGTTGGATCTTCGACCAATTCACGACGCAGCCGCGGGCTGCAGGAACGCAAACAATGACTAAATCAACCTTAGCGGTGGTCGGAAACGGCATGGTCGGCCACCATTTTCTTGAGCAGTGCGTCAGCCGTAATCTGCATCGGCAGTACCAGATCGTGGTCTTTGGCGAGGAGCGTTATGCCGCCTATGACCGCGTCCATCTGTCAGAATATTTCGCCGGACGCAGCGCCGACTCGCTGTCGTTGGTTGAGGGCGACTTTTTCGCCGAACACGGCATTGAGCTGCGCTTGTCGCAGCGCGTGGCGGCGATTGATGGCGATGCCCGGCTGATTCGCGATGCCGACGGTCACGAGCTGCACTGGGATAAGCTGGTGCTGGCGACCGGATCTTACCCGTTCGTGCCGCCGATCCCCGGCAGCACGCTGCCAGGCTGTTTTGTTTACCGCACACTCGACGATCTGGATGCCATTGCCGCGCGCGCAAAAACGGCGACCCGTGGCGTGGTGATCGGCGGCGGCTTACTGGGACTGGAGGCGGCGAATGCGCTGTGTCAGCTGGGGCTGGAGACGCACGTGGTGGAGTTTGCGCCAAATCTGATGGCAGTACAGCTGGATAACGGCGGCGCGGCGATGCTGCGTGAAAAAATCACGGCGCTGGGCGTGAATGTACACACCAGTAAGGCGACAACCTGCATTGAAGAGACGGAGCAGGGGCTGACGCTGCGTTTTGCCGACGGCGAGAGCCTGAGCGGCGATCTGGTGGTCTTCTCGGCCGGGATCCGCCCACAGGATAGCCTGGCGCGTGCCAGCGGGCTGTGCCTGGGTGAACGCGGCGGCATCTTGATTGATAATCAGTGTCGTACCTCCTGTGAGGATATCTACGCTGTCGGTGAATGCGCGCTGTGGGACAGCAAAATCTATGGCCTGGTGGCGCCGGGCTACCAGATGGCACGCGTCGCGGCCGCGACCCTGGCCGGTGAACCGGCCGCGTTTACCGGTGCTGACATGAGCACCAAGCTGAAGCTGCTGGGTGTTGATGTGGCCTCGTTTGGTGATGCCCAAGGGCGCACTCCCGGTAGTCAGAGCTATCAGTGGATCCACGGGCCGCAGCAGATCTACAAAAAGATCGTGGTCAGCGCCGACGGTAAACGACTGCTCGGCGGCGTGCTGGTGGGCGACGCCAGCGACTACGCCACATTATTGCAGATGATGCTTAACGACATGGCGCTGCCGTCGCAGCCGGAATGGCTGATTCTACCCGCGCTGGAGGACAGTGCGCCTAAAGCGCTGGGGGTGGCGGCGCTGCCTGATTCGGCGCAGATCTGCTCATGCCATAACGTCAGCAAAGGGGATATTTGTCAGGCGGTCAGCGATGGCGCAACCAGCGTGGGGGCGCTTAAGCAATGCACCAAGGCGGCGACCGGCTGCGGTGGCTGTAGCGCGCTGGTAAAACAGGTGATGGAATATCAGCTGGCGCAGCAGGGGGTGGAGGTGAAGAAAGACATCTGCGAACATTTCCCGTATTCGCGGCAGGAAATCTATCATCTGGTGCGCGTCAACCGTATTCATACCTTTGATCAGCTGATTGCCCGCTATGGACATGGCGATGGCTGCGAAATTTGTAAACCGCTGGTTGGCTCGGTGCTGGCCTCCTGCTGGAATGAATATCTGCTGAAACCGGCGCATCTGCCGCTACAGGACACTAACGACCGCTATTTTGCCAACATTCAAAAAGACGGTTCCTACTCGATTGTCCCACGAATGCCCGCCGGGGAAGTCACGCCGGACGGGCTGATCGCCATTGGGCAGATCGCCAAGCGCTATGCGCTGTACAGTAAAATTACCGGCGGGCAGCGTATCGATCTGTTCGGCGCGCGATTAGAACAGCTACCGGAAATCTGGCGTGCGCTGCTGGAGGCCGGCTTTGAGACCGGACACGCCTATGGAAAATCGCTGCGTACGGTGAAATCCTGCGTCGGCTCGACCTGGTGTCGCTACGGTGTGCAGGACTCCACCGGGCTGGCGGTGACGCTTGAGCATCGGTACAAGGGGTTACGCGCGCCGCACAAAATTAAGATGGCGGTGTCCGGCTGCACGCGGGAGTGCGCCGAGGCGCAGGGCAAGGACGTCGGCGTGATTGCGACGGACAAGGGCTGGAACCTTTATCTTTGCGGCAACGGCGGTATGAAGCCGCGCCATGCGGATCTGTTCGCCAGCGATCTGGATGATGCCACGCTGCTACGCACCATCGATCGTTTCCTGATGTTCTATATTCGCACCGCCGATCGCCTGCAGCGCACCAGCACCTGGATGGATAACCTGGAAGGCGGCATCGACTATCTGCGTAGCGTGATCATGGACGACTCGCTGGGCATCGGCGACGAGCTGGAGCAGGAAATGGCGCGGGTGATTGAGAGCTACCAGTGCGAATGGCAAACCACCCTCAACGATCCGCAGAGACTGGCGCTGTTCCGTTCCTTCGTCAACAGCGAAACGCCGGACGAAGCGATGCAGCGACAGCCGGTGCGCGGGCAGCCGCAACGGGCTGTCATCGCTGCACCGCTCGCGCTGGAGGTCAGCCGTAAGCCCTGGCAGGCTATCTGCTCGCTGGAGGATATTCCGCCGCAGGCCGGTATTGGCGCGCGTCTGGGCGAGCTGCAGATAGCGCTGTTCCGGCTTAACGATAAGGTCTATGCGCTGGATAATCTGGAGCCGGGCAGCCAGGCTAACGTGCTGTCGCGCGGGCTGCTGGGCGACGCCAGCGGTGAACCGATTGTCATTTCACCGTTGTATAAGCAGCGCATTCGTCTGCGCGACGGGCGACAGTGCGACAGCGGCGAGCAGGTCGTGCGGGCCTGGCCGGTGAAGATTGAACAGGGGCAGGTATGGGTTGGCAACCAGGCGCTGGTACTGCGCGCGGAGGCGTCATGAGGGAAACGAAAACCACCTGTCCCTACTGTGGCGTTGGCTGCGGGGTTGTCGCGCGCGTTGAGGGCAGCGTCGTCAGCGTGGAGGGCGATGCGACTCATCCGGCCAACGCGGGGCGTCTGTGCGTCAAGGGGGCATCGCTGGCGCAAACTATCGGCCTGGAAGGGCGATTGCTGTACCCGCAGCTTGATGGTCAGGCGGTGAGCTGGCCGCAAGCCCTGACCGCGGCCGGCGAACGGCTGCGGGCGATCATCGATGCGTACGGCCCGCAGGCGGTGGCTTTTTATGCGTCAGGCCAGCTGCTGACCGAGGATTATTACGCGGCCAACAAGCTGATGAAAGGGTTCATCGGTGCGGGCAACATTGATACCAACTCACGGCTGTGTATGTCGTCGGCGGTGACGGGCTATAAGCGCGCGTTCGGTGCGGATGTGGTGCCGTGCAGCTATGAAGACGTGGAGCGTAGCGACCTGGTTATTCTGGTGGGCTCCAACGCTGCCTGGGCCCATCCGGTGCTGTATCAGCGGTTGGTGCAGGCAAAACAGCGGCGTCCGCAGATGAAAGTGGTGGTTATCGATCCCAGACGCACGGCTACCTGCGATATTGCCGATTGCCACCTGGCGATTTCACCGGGCACCGACGGTGGGCTGTTTGTCGGCCTGCTGCGGGCGCTGGCGCAAGCGGGCGTGGCCCGAATGGACTACGCCGACGCTAGCGCTGCGCTGACGGCGGCAGAGGGGTGGACGGTGGCTCGCGTCGCCGCATTTTGCGGCCTGAGTGAGGGCGAGGTGCAGGCGTTCTATGCCCAATTTATCGCGGCGCCGCGCGCCATTACGCTCTACACCATGGGCATCAACCAATCCTCCAGCGGCAGCGATAAATGCAACGCCATCATTAATGTCCATCTGGCGAGCGGTCAATTCGGCCGCGAAGGCTGTGGGCCATTTTCGCTGACCGGACAGCCCAATGCTATGGGGGGGCGCGAGGTGGGCGGTCTGGCGACGATGCTGGCGGCGCACATGAATTTTGAGCCAGCGGATCTGGCCCGTGTAGCTCGGTTCTGGGGCACTGAGCGGCTGGCGCAGACGCCGGGACTGATGGCGGTTGACCTGTTCACTGCCATTGGGCGCGGTGATGTCAAAGCGGTATGGATCATGGGGACCAACCCGGCAGTATCTTTGCCGGACAGCCATGCGGTGAGTCAGGCGCTGGCGGCCTGCCCATTGGTGATTGTCTCTGAGGTCGCTGCGGAAACGGACACGTCGCACTATGCCGATATTCGTTTCCCGGCGCTGGCCTGGGGGGAGAAAAATGGCACCGTGACGAACTCCGAACGGCGCATTTCCCGTCAGCGCCCGTTTTTACCGCCGCAGGGCGAGGCGCGTGCCGACTGGTGGATAATCGCTCAGGTGGCCGGCAAACTCGGCTTTGCCGAGGCATTCGGCTGGCAGCATCCGCATGAGGTGTTCAGCGAACATGCGGCGCTTTCCGGGTTTGAGAACCACGGCCAGCGGGCGTTCGATATCAGTGGGCTTGCGAGCCTTACCCGTGCGCAGTGGGATGCGCTGGCGCCGGTGCGTTGGCCGGTTAGCTGTGGTGAAGGCAAATGGGATCTTCATCGCGGCTGGCGTACGGATGGCCGTCTGCGAATGGTGCCGGTAACCCCGCAAACCATGCAGGCGCGCAGCGAGCCGCTGTATCCGCTGATTCTCAACAGCGGGCGCGTACGCGATCAGTGGCACACCATGACCCGAACCGGCAGCGTACCGCTGCTGATGCAGCATATCGCGCAGCCGATGGTGGAAATTTCGCCACAGGATGCCGCCCACTATACGATACAGCACGGCGGCCTGGCGCGGATCAGCTCACCGCGCGGCGTGATGGTGGCTCGCGTCGCGGTGAGCGATACGCAGCGCCCGGGCTCGCTGTTTACGCCGATGCACTGGAATGACGGCTTCGCGCGTCAGGGTAAAGTCAACAATCTGGTTGCCCCCACGGTCGATCCGCATTCCGGGCAGCCGGAAAGCAAGCAAACGGCGGTGCGTATTGCGCCGTGGCAGCCGCTGTGGCAAGGGGAATTGTTGAGCCGCGCGCCGGTAATGCTACCGCGCCATCTGCACTGGTGGCGTAAAGCCGCACCGGGGTTGCATCATCTGACGCTGTGCGGCGAGCGCCTGATTCAGAGCGCACTGCTCGCCTGGTGTCAACGGCAAGGTTGGCAGATTCAGGTCGCAAGCCTGGGGGATACCTGGCATCTGCTGGCCTGGCATGACGGGCAGCTGATGCTGGGATTCTGGAGCAGCCGCACGCTGCCGGACGTTGACGTCTCGCTGATTTTACGCGCTTTCGACGAAGCGCCGCAGGCGCTTGCCGAACGTCATGCGCTGCTCGGCGGGCGCGATCTGGCGCGGCCGGCGGTGGGGAAAATTGTGTGCAGCTGTTTCAGCGTGGGTGAAAAAACCATCGTCGATGCCATTGAAAGGCAGGGATGCGCCACAACGGAGGCTTTGGGGGAACGGTTGAAATGCGGGACCAACTGCGGTTCGTGTCTGCCGGAGCTAAAGGCGCTGCTGGCCTGCGCCGAACGCAGGGCGGCGATTTTATAGCCTTTCAGTCTATTCCTGGAATGCGCCGCAGAAGCTGAACAATGCGCGTAAAGGGAATAGACTTAAGGCGTTAGGGTCGGCGATTTCCGACCTTTGATTTACGCTGGCTATGAGGTTGTGGATTTGTCTTTGCGTTTTTACTCGTCATTTCTGGTGCTGCTGATATTAACCAGCGGCAGCGCGCGGGCACGGCAAACGTTTATTGAAGAGGCCGAACACCCTTTCGATAATCTACCGGATCTGGGTATCGCGCCGGAAACACACGATGGCGAAAAACAGTTTGCCGAAATGGTAAAGTCGTTTGGCGAAGCCAGCATGACCGACAACGGCCTTGATACCGGCGAGCAGGCGCGGCTTTTTGCCCTCACGCAGATCCAGGAAAAGGTCAACGGCGAAGTGAACGAACAGTTGGGCAGTTGGCTGTCGCCGTGGGGGAACACCGACTTCCAGATGCTGGTGGATGAAAAGGGCAAACTGACCGGCAGCCACGGCAGCTGGTTTATTCCGCTTGAGGACAATACGCGCTACCTCACCTGGAGCCAGCTTGGACTCAGCCAGCAGGATGAAGGGCTGGTGGGCAATCTCGGCGTGGGGCAGCGTTGGGTCGCGGGGCACTGGCTGCTGGGCTATAACACCTTTTATGACAGCCTGCTGGACGCCAGCCTCGATCGCGGCGGCGTCGGCGCGGAGGCGTGGGGCGAGAACCTGCGCTTCTCAGCCAACTATTATCATCCTCTTCATGATTGGTATCGTGGCGGTACGACGTTGCAGCAGCGGATGGCGCGCGGTTACGATGTGACCGCACAGGCCTGGATACCGGCCTATAACCACATCAATACCAGCCTCAGCGTTGAACAATACTTTGGTGATAACGTTGATCTGTTTCGCAGCGGTACCGGCTACCACAATCCGGTCGCCGTTTCCCTGGGGCTCAATTACACGCCCGTTCCGCTGCTTACCTTCAGCGCCCAGCACAAACAGGGCGAAAGCGGGGTTAATCAGAACAACCTTGGCATGAAGGTGAACTACCGCTTCGGCGTGCCGTTAAAAAAACAGCTGGCAGCCGACGAGGTTGCGCAGCGGCGTACGCTACGCGGCAGCCGCTACGATGCGCCGGAGCGCAATAATCTACCGGTCATGGAGTTTCGTCAGCGTAAGAGCCTGACGGTGTATCTGGCGACGCCGCCGTGGAACCTCACCGATGATGAAACGGTTGAGCTTAAGCTGCAGGTGCGCGATCGGTATGGCGTGAAGTCGCTGACCTGGCAGGGGGATACCACGGCGCTCAGCCTGACGCCACCTGCGGCTAATAACAGCACCGAGGGCTGGAGCATCATCATGCCGGCGTGGGATTATACGGAAGGCGCCAGCAACACCTGGCATTTATCGGTGGTGGTGGAGGATAACAAGGGCCAGCGGGTGACCTCGAATGAGATCACGCTGGCGTTGACCGAACCGGTGGTCAGCGTTTCGCCGACCGAGAACGGTTGGTCGAACGTTGCACCTTAATTGTGCGTGACAGCGGCTGCCACGACAATTAAGCGGCGGTGGCTCAGAAAATACGTTCCTGATGCACCCAAACGGCAGCTTCCACGCGGGATTTCAGCTTCATCTTTTTCAGCATATGCTTCACGTGCACTTTCACCGTGCTTTCGGTGATGTCCAGACGGCGGGCAATCATCTTGTTCGGCAGGCCTTGGGCAATCAGCTTGAGGATATCGCGTTCGCGTGGGGTCAACTGGTTGATGTCGCGATCCGACGTTGCGCGGTTAGCGCGCAGGCTGGCGGCCAGCACCGGCGTTAATGCTTCACTCAGCACCATTTCACCGGCGGCAGCCTGTTGCAGCGCCTTCAGCAGATCTTCGGGTTCCATATCTTTCAGCAGGTAGCCGTCGGCGCCGCGTTTGAGGGCGGTGACAACGTCTTCTTCATGATTCGATACGCTGAACACGACAACGCGCCCGGAGAGCGACTTTTCACGCAGCTTGTCGAGCGTTTCCAGACCGTTCATGCCGGGCATATTGAGATCGAGCAAAATCAGATCCGGATCGAGCGTTTCCGCCAGTTCAATACCTTGCTCGCCGTTGCTGGCTTCCCCGACGACCTGGATATCCGAGGCCATACTGACCAGCTGTTTAACGCCGGTACGCAGCATGGGATGGTCGTCAATGAGCAGGATGGTAGCCCGTTCCTGATTAGTCATGGATTTCTCCTTGGAGGGTTGAAAGCGATTTTTCGGGGATAAACGTGACCACGACTTCAGTGCCGCCGCTTTCACGACGGCGAACCTGGCAATCGCCGCGCAGGCTTTGTGCGCGATCACGCATAATAATAAGACCGTAGTGGTTGCTGCGCTCTGCGTGCATCGGCACGCCGCAGCCGTTATCCGCCACCACCAGTTTGACCTGATTGGCCTGCTGGGTGACCGTTACCTTCACTTCGCTGGCCTGCGCGTGTTTTAGCGCGTTGCTGAGCGCCTCGCGGGCAATTTGCAGGACGTGGATCGCCTGGTGTGACGGCACGTGGCGCGGCGGCAGCTGGTAATCCAGCTGGACCGGGAAGCCGAAGTGATTACTGTATTCCTGACAGCTGGCTTCCAGCGCCGGACGCAGACCTGACTCGGTCAGCTTCAGACGGAAGGTGGTTAACAGCTCGCGCAGCTGCGCCCAGGAGGTGTTCAGCTCGTTACGCACCTGGCCGAGCAGCTCGCGGCTCTCTGCCGAGGCGTTTTCGTTTTGCATCATTTGCAGACAGCTGATCTGCATTTTCATGCAAGAGAGCGACTGGGCAATAGAGTCATGCAGCTCACGGGCAATGGTCGCCCGCTCTTCCATCACGATCAGCTGCTGCTGGCGTTCGAGCTGTTTATCCAATGCCAGCGTCGACGTTAGCTGTTCGAGCAGCGTGTCGACTAACTGCTGCTGATCGTGGCTCAGTTCACGCCCGTGTGGCAGCGTGGCGAGCAGGATCCCGTACTGGTTGCGAGGGTCGGTGAGCCGCCATTTCAACGTGACGCCGTCCGGCGCGGAGGCTTCTTCATCGCGCGGGCACAAATAACAGCCCCGGTCGTCGCATTCACGGCCGGAATGACAGCTGAATTCCTGATGGTTTTCCTCATCTTCGGTGTCGTAAACCCGCACTTCAATTTCCCGCAGCGGGGTGAGCGCCTGAAGGCCGTTCAACACTGGCGAAATGCGTTCACATAGCGGCGCGCTGGCGTGCAGGCGGCGGTTGGCCTGCCACAGGAAGGAGAGGATGGCGTTTTTCTGCTCCAGCCCGGCGGTTTTTTCCTGAACGCGCCGCTCCAGCGAGGCGTAGCTTTCGGCGAGCTCGGCGGACATATTGTTCAGCGCCATACCGAGGGTTGCCATCTCATTGCGCCCGCTGATTTGCGCGCGGTAGGTAAAATCACGATGGCTGATGGCTTCAGCCATACGCAGCAGCTGACGCCACGGATGCAGCAGCCGAGTACGCAGCCAGAAGACGGTAAAGATAAACAGCAGCGCCATGAAGAAGGCCATCAGGCGGTGCATCCATACCACGTGGGTAATACGTTCTTCCGTGGTGTGGTCAAAGACGGTCACCAACTGATTGATACGGCTCACGAAACCGGTCACGTCGTTCAGCACCTCATCCTGACTGCGGGCGTTACGAATGTCCGGCGCCAGATGGCCCAGCCAGTATTGCTGTAACGACTTCAGCTGCGGCACCTGGCCGTCGCGCTCGGCTGCCAGCTGCAGCTCGGGGCTGAAGACGGTGCGCTGCATTTCATCAAATAACGTCTGGTCGCTCGGTTTTACCGGGATGGCCGCCAGCAGGCGATAGCTTTGCATACGCAGCGAACCGGCCTGGTTAATGGCGTGTGCGCTGCCCTGGACACCGTTGACCAGGCGGGCAGAAATCATCATGCTTGCCACCCCGATAAGGGTTGATAGCAGGACGATGAGGGCCAGTTGATTCACCAGCGTGAGTGGTGTAAAAAAACGTTTAAACATTGTGCGATGCGGCTCCTGGCGGAAGACTCTCCGGCGAGTGGCGTTATTTTCGGCTATCGCCTGGAGTATACCCATACCCCTAAAGGGTTACCTCTTTATTTCCATAATAGTAAAGCGCGGGTACGCGGAGGGGTAGCGACGTAACAGCCACGTGATAAAACAGGTTTTTTTGGGCATAAAAGCCTACTCCCTAAGGATGACGCTGTTTTTTTGCGCATTCTACAGCCAACTTTTCCTTTGATTTATATCAACTTACCTCACGGTGTAAACCCTAATGTGGCGGGGGTTAATATTAATAATCAGAGGTGTCTATGAGTCACTCCACTGCCCCCGAAAGGGCAACCGGCGCTGTCATTACCGACTGGCGTCCGGAAGATCCGGCGTTCTGGCAAGAGCGCGGCCATCGCGTCGCAAGCCGGAACCTGTGGATTTCAGTACCGTGCTTGCTGCTGGCGTTCTGCGTTTGGATGCTGTTCAGCGCCGTCGCGGTGAATTTACCGAAAGTGGGCTTCCAGTTTACCACTGACCAGTTGTTCATGCTGACGGCGCTGCCGTCGGTGTCCGGGGCGCTGCTGCGTGTTCCTTACTCCTTTATGGTGCCGATGTTCGGCGGCCGTCGCTGGACGGCATTCAGTACCGGGATCTTGATCATTCCTTGCGTATGGCTGGGCTTTGCGGTTCAGGATACGTCTACGCCATTTAGCACCTTTATTATTATCTCACTGCTGTGTGGTTTTGCGGGCGCTAACTTCGCTTCCAGCATGGCGAACATCAGCTTCTTCTTCCCGAAACAAAAGCAGGGCGGGGCGCTGGGCCTGAACGGCGGTTTGGGGAATATGGGCGTGAGCGTGATGCAGCTGGTGGCTCCACTGGCGATCTCGCTGTCCATCTTTGCCGCTTTCGGTAGTCATGGCGTACAGCAGCCGGACGGCTCCGAGCTGTTCCTGGCAAACGCCGCGTGGATTTGGGTGCCGTTCCTGGCCATCTTCACCGTCGCGGCCTGGTTCGGGATGAACGAACTGGCGACGTCTAAGGCATCGCTGAAAGAGCAGCTGCCGGTGCTGAAACGCGGCCACCTGTGGATCATGAGCCTGCTGTATCTGGCGACCTTCGGTTCGTTTATCGGGTTCTCGGCGGGCTTTGCGATGCTGTCAAAAACCCAGTTCCCGGAAATTCAGATCCTGCATTACGCCTTCTTCGGCCCGTTTATTGGCGCACTGGCGCGTTCAGCGGGCGGGGCGATCTCTGACCGCCTGGGCGGCACGCGCGTGACGTTGATCAACTTCATTATGATGGCGGTATTCAGCGCGCTGTTGTTCATGACGCTGCCGAGCAACGGTGAAGGCGGTAACTTTATCGCGTTCTACGGCGTGTTCCTGGCGCTGTTCCTGACGGCCGGTCTGGGCAGTGGTTCTACCTTCCAGATGATTTCGGTTATTTTCCGTAAGCTGACGATGGATCGCGTGAAAGCCGAAGGCGGTTCTGAAGAGAAAGCGATGCGTGAAGCGGCGACCGATACGGCGGCAGCGTTGGGCTTTATTTCCGCCATTGGTGCGATCGGCGGGTTCTTTATTCCGAAAGCCTTCGGGACCTCGCTGGAATTAACCGGCTCACCGGCTGGCGCGATGAAAGTATTCCTCGTGTTCTATATTGTCTGCGTGATCGTCACCTGGGCAGTATACGGTCGTAAAGCAAAATAATAACCGCGACGGTTATTTGTGAAATAAAAGCGCGAGGGTTCGCGCTTTTATTTTATTCCCTCTTAGTTACAACATACTAATAACCGAATCTGTGCTTGTAGCCGCGTGCCCGTTGGGGGCCTTGCAGCGAGAGAGAAATACCTACCCCTTAATACCAGTGCGCTAAGTTGTAACAATACGAAACGCATAAAATTAATAAAATATCCTTAAAATACATAGTGTTAAAAAATAGGTGTTAATACCACCTTAGTGGTATGTGTGTTTTGCGTGGTGGTTGTTAAGCAAGAGCATCTTGATCGTTATCAATTCCCTTCATCTTTCAGCGCGTTACCTTCGCTGCAAATTCAGCAATGTCGACTTATCAGAGAGCCGTCAGGCTCCACACAGGAGAGACCCGATGAGTAAATTCCTGGACCGGTTTCGCTACTTTAAACAAAAGGGTGAAACATTTGCCGATGGGCACGGACAGATTCTAAATACCAACCGGGATTGGGAAGATGGATACCGCCAGCGCTGGCAGCATGACAAGGTGGTTCGTTCCACGCACGGCGTAAACTGCACCGGTTCCTGCAGCTGGAAAATCTACGTTAAAAACGGTCTGGTCACCTGGGAAACCCAGCAGACTGACTATCCGCGCACCCGCCCGGACCTGCCGAACCACGAACCTCGTGGCTGCCCGCGCGGCGCGAGCTATTCCTGGTACCTCTACAGCGCCAACCGCCTGAAATACCCGCTGATGCGTAAACGCCTGATGAAAATGTGGCGTGATGCGAAGAAACTGCACAGCGATCCGGTTGATGCCTGGGCCTCCATTATTGAAGATGCGGATAAAGCGAAAAGCTTTAAGCAGGCGCGTGGTCGCGGTGGTTTCGTTCGTTCCTCCTGGCAGGAAGTGAATGAGCTGATTGCGGCGTCTAACGTCTACACCGTAAAAACCTACGGCCCAGACCGTGTGGCAGGCTTCTCGCCAATTCCGGCGATGTCGATGGTCTCCTACGCCTCCGGCGCACGTTACCTTTCCCTGATTGGCGGTACCTGCCTGAGCTTCTACGATTGGTACTGCGACCTGCCGCCGGCTTCTCCGCAGACCTGGGGTGAGCAGACTGACGTTCCAGAATCAGCCGACTGGTATAACTCAAGCTACATCCTCGCCTGGGGTTCCAACGTTCCGCAAACGCGTACCCCGGACGCCCACTTCTTCACCGAAGTTCGCTATAAAGGCACCAAAACCGTTGCTATCACGCCGGACTACGCTGAAATCGCTAAACTTTGCGACCTGTGGTTAGCTCCGAAGCAGGGTACCGATGCGGCCATGGCGCTGGCCATGGGCCACGTGATGCTGCGTGAATTCCACCTCGACAAGCCGAGCCAGTACTTCACCGATTACGTTCGCCGCTATACCGACATGCCAATGCTGGTGATGCTGGAAGAGCGTGACGGCTTCTACGCCGCGGGCCGTATGCTGCGCGCAGCGGATCTGGTTGATGGCCTGGGCCAGGAAGAGCATCCAGAATGGAAAACCGTCGCCTTTGATGAAAAAGGTGAGATGATCGCGCCAAATGGTTCTATCGGTTACCGCTGGGGCGATAAAGGTAAGTGGAACCTCGAACAGCGCGACGGCAAAACCGGCGAAGAGGTTGAGCTGCGCCTTAGCCTGCTGGGCAGCCATGACGATGTTGCACAGGTTGGCTTCCCGTACTTTGGCGGCGACGGTACCGAACACTTCGCCAGCGTAGAACTGGAAAATATTCTGCTGCACAAACTGCCGGTGAAACGCCTGCAGCTGGCAGACGGCAGCACCGCGCTGGTGACCACCGTTTATGACCTGACCATGGCCAACTACGGCCTGGAACGCGGCCTGAACGATGAAAACTGCGCAACCAGCTACGAAGATATTAAAGCGTACACCCCGGCGTGGGCTGAGAAAATCACCGGTGTATCCAGCGCGCAGATCGTCCGTATCGCGCGTGAGTTCGCCGATAACGCCGATAAGACGCACGGTCGTTCGATGATCATCGTCGGTGCCGGTCTGAACCACTGGTACCACCTCGATATGAACTATCGTGGTTTGATTAACATGCTGGTGTTCTGCGGCTGCGTCGGTCAGAGCGGCGGCGGCTGGGCACACTACGTAGGCCAGGAAAAACTGCGTCCGCAGACCGGCTGGCAGCCGCTGGCGTTTGCCCTTGACTGGCAGCGTCCGGCTCGTCATATGAACAGTACGTCCTACTTCTATAACCACTCGAGCCAATGGCGCTATGAGTCGGTTACTGCACAGGAACTGCTGTCACCGCTGGCGGACAAATCTCGCTATACCGGTCACCTGCTGGACTTCAACGTGCGTGCTGAACGCATGGGCTGGCTGCCGTCTGCTCCGCAGTTAGGTACTAACCCACTGCGCATTGCCGATGAAGCGAAGAAAGCGGGTATGACCCCGGTGGACTACACCGTTAAAGCGCTGAAAGAAGGTTCTATCCGTTTTGCGGCTGAACAGCCGGAAAACGGTAAAAACCACCCGCGTAACCTGTTCATCTGGCGTTCTAACCTGCTGGGCTCTTCCGGTAAAGGTCACGAATACATGCTGAAGTACCTGCTGGGTACCGAGCACGGCATTCAGGGGCTGGATCTCGGCAAGCAGGGCGGCGTGAAGCCGGAAGAAGTGGAATGGCAGGATAACGGCCTCGACGGCAAGCTGGATCTGGTGGTGACGCTGGACTTCCGTCTGTCGAGCACCTGTCTATACTCCGACATCGTGCTGCCTACCGCGACCTGGTATGAAAAAGACGATATGAATACTTCGGATATGCATCCGTTTATTCATCCGCTGTCTGCCGCCGTTGACCCAGCCTGGGAATCAAAAAGCGACTGGGAAATCTACAAAGGCATCGCGAAGACATTCTCCGAAGTCTGCGTGGGGCACCTTGGTAAAGAAACCGACGTTGTCACGCTGCCAATTCAGCACGACTCCGCTGCCGAACTGGCACAGCCGTTAGACGTGAAGGACTGGAAAAAAGGCGAATGCGACCTGATTCCGGGCAAAACCGCACCGCACATTATTCCGGTTGAGCGTGATTATCCGGCAACCTATGAACGCTTTACCTCCATCGGCCCATTGATGGAAAAAATCGGTAACGGCGGTAAAGGGATTGCCTGGAACACCCAGAGCGAAATGGATCTGCTGCGTAAGCTCAACTACACCAAGGCGGAAGGCCCGGCGAAAGGCCAGCCAATGCTGGATACGGCGATTGATGCGGCAGAGATGATCCTCACCCTGGCGCCGGAAACCAACGGTCAGGTAGCGGTGAAAGCCTGGGCTGCGCTGAGTGAGTTTACCGGTCGTGACCACACGCACCTGGCGCTCAACAAAGAAGACGAGAAAATTCGCTTCCGCGATATTCAGGCGCAGCCGCGCAAGATTATCTCCAGCCCAACCTGGTCCGGTCTGGAAGACGAACACGTCTCTTACAACGCGGGTTATACCAACGTTCACGAGCTGATTCCATGGCGTACGCTGTCTGGTCGTCAGTCGCTGTATCAGGATCACCAGTGGATGCGCGACTTCGGGGAAAGCCTGCTGGTTTACCGTCCGCCTATCGACACCCGCTCGGTGAAAGAGGTGATGGGTAAGAAATCCAACGGTTACCCAGAGAAGGCGCTGAACTTCCTGACGCCGCACCAGAAATGGGGCATTCACTCTACCTACAGCGACAACCTGCTGATGCTGACTTTAGGTCGCGGCGGCCCGGTGGTGTGGATGAGTGAAGAAGATGCCAAAGAGATCGGTATTGAAGACAACGACTGGATTGAAGTCTTTAACAACAACGGTGCACTGACCGCGCGTGCGGTAGTCAGCCAGCGTGTACCGGCCGGCATGACCATGATGTACCACGCGCAGGAACGTATCGTGAACCTGCCGGGTTCAGAAATTACCGGTCAACGCGGCGGTATCCATAACTCGGTGACCCGCATTACGCCAAAACCGACCCATATGATCGGTGGCTATGCGCACCTGGCCTACGGCTTTAACTACTACGGCACCGTAGGTTCAAACCGTGATGAGTTCGTGGTGGTACGTAAGATGAAGAACATTAACTGGCTGGACGGCGAAGGCAATGACCAGGTACAGGAGAGCGTAAAATGAAAATTCGTTCACAAGTCGGCATGGTGCTGAATCTCGATAAATGCATCGGCTGTCATACCTGCTCAGTCACCTGTAAAAACGTCTGGACCAGCCGTGAAGGGACCGAGTACGCATGGTTCAACAACGTTGAAACCAAGCCGGGCACCGGTTTCCCGACCAACTGGGAAGATCAGGAGAAGTACAAAGGCGGTTGGATCCGTAAAATCAACGGCAAGCTGGTACCGCGCATGGGTAACAAAGCGCTGCTGCTGGGTAAAATCTTCGCCAACCCGCATCTTCCGGGTCTGGATGATTACTACGAGCCGTTTGATTTTGACTACCAGACGCTGCACAACGCGCCGGCTGATAGCAAGGCGCAGCCGATTGCACGTCCGCGCTCGCTGATTACCGGCAAGCGCATGGACAAAATCACCAAGGGTCCGAACTGGGAAGACGACCTCGGCGGTGAGTTCGAGAAGCTGTCGAAAGACAAAAACTTCGAGAACATGCAGAAGGCAATGTACGGCCAGTTCGAAAACACCTTCATGATGTACCTGCCGCGCCTGTGCGAGCACTGCCTGAATCCGGCGTGTGTTGCTACTTGCCCGAGCGGTGCAATTTACAAGCGTGAAGAAGATGGCATCGTACTGATCGATCAGGATAAGTGCCGCGGCTGGCGTATGTGCATCACCGGCTGCCCGTACAAAAAAATCTACTTCAACTGGAAAAGCGGTAAATCGGAAAAATGCGTTTTCTGTTACCCGCGTATCGAAGCCGGTCAACCGACAGTATGTTCTGAAACCTGCGTGGGCCGTATTCGTTACCTCGGCGTGCTGCTGTACGACGCGGATGCCATTGAAACCGCAGCCAGCACCGAGAACGAGAAAGACCTGTATCAGCGTCAGCTGGACGTGTTCCTCGATCCGAACGATCCGAAAGTGATCGAGCAGGCGCAGAAAGATGGTATCCCGCTGAGCGTGATTGATGCAGCACAGAAATCGCCGGTTTATAAAATGGCGATGGACTGGAAGCTGGCACTGCCGCTGCACCCGGAATACCGCACGCTGCCGATGGTCTGGTATGTGCCACCGCTGTCACCGATTCAGTCCGCAGCCGATGCGGGTGAACTGGGCAGCAACGGCATTCTGCCGGACGTGGAAAGCCTGCGTATCCCGGTTCAGTACCTGGCAAACCTGCTGACCGCAGGCGACACCCAACCGGTAGTGCTGGCGCTGAAACGTATGCTGGCGATGCGCCATTTCAAACGTACCGAGACCGTTGACGGTGTGATTGATACCCGCGCGCTGGAAGAGGTCGGTCTGACCGAAGCGCAGGCGCAGGAAATGTACCGTTACCTGGCGATTGCCAACTACGAAGATCGTTTCGTGGTACCAAGCAGTCACCGTGAACAAGCGCGCGACGCGTTCCCGGAGAAAAACGGTTGTGGCTTTAGCTTCGGCGATGGCTGCCACGGTTCGGACAGCAAGTTCAACCTGTTCAACAGCCGTCGTATTGATTCTGTGGATGTGAGCAGCAAAACGGAGCCACACGCATGATTGAACTCGTGGTGATTTCACGTCTCCTTGAGTACCCGGATGCTGCCTTATGGCAGCATCAAGGCGAACTCTTTGACGTTCTGTCTGAATCAGAAAAACTGGAAAAAGCGGATGCCCAGGCGCTGGGCGTTTTCCTGCGCGATTTAACCGCGCAGGATCTGCTGGATGCTCAGGCTGCCTACAGTGAGCTGTTTGACCGCGGCCGTGCGACGTCGCTGCTGCTGTTCGAACACGTGCATGGTGAATCCCGCGACCGCGGGCAGGCGATGGTCGATCTGCTGAATCAGTACGAGCAGCATGGTCTGGTTCTCGACAGCCGCGAGCTGCCGGACCACCTGCCGCTGTATCTGGAGTACCTGGCGCAGCTGCCAGAGAGCGAAGCGATTGGCGGCTTGCAGGACATCGCGCCGATTCTGGCGCTGCTCTGCGCGCGTCTGCAACAGCGTGAGAGTCGTTATGCGGTGCTGTTTGAGCAGTTGCTGAAGCTTGCGAACAGCGCGGTTGATGAAGCGAAAGTGGCGGAAAAAATTGCCGACGAAGCGCGCGATGATACGCCTCAGGCGCTGGATGCGGTGTGGGAAGAAGAGCAGGTGAAATTCTTTGCCGACCAGGGCTGTGGTGACTCGGAAATTACTCACCACCAGCGTCGTTTTGCCGGTGCCGTGGCCCCGCAATATCTGAATATCTCTAACGGAGGACAGCAATAATGCACTTCCTGAATATGTTCTTCTTCGACATTTATCCGTACATTGCGGGTTCTGTCTTCCTGATTGGCAGTTGGCTACGTTACGACTACGGCCAGTACACCTGGCGCGCCGCGTCCAGCCAGATGCTGGATCGTAAAGGGATGAATCTCGCATCTAACCTGTTCCACCTTGGGATCCTGGGCGTGTTCGCCGGTCACTTCCTGGGTATGCTGACGCCGCACTGGATGTATGAAGCGTGGCTGCCGCTGGAAGTCAAACAGAAGATGGCGATGTTTGGCGGTGGCGCGGCTGGCTTGATGTGTCTGGTCGGCGGCGTGCTGTTACTTAAACGCCGTTTGTTCAGCCCACGCGTGCGTGCGACGACGACCGGTGCTGACATCCTGGTGCTTTCCGTGCTGGTTATCCAGTGTGCGCTGGGCCTGCTGACCATTCCGTTCTCGGCGCAACATATGGACGGCAGCGAGATGATGAAACTGGTTGGTTGGGCGCAGTCCGTGGTGACCTTCCACGGTGGTGCGTCTGCACACCTGGACGGCGTGGCGTTTATCTATCGTATGCACCTGGTGCTGGGGATGACGCTGTTCCTGCTGTTCCCATTCTCGCGTCTGGTGCACATCTGGAGCGTGCCGGTCGAGTATTTGACCCGCAAGTATCAGATTGTTCGTGCGCGCCATTAATACGGCGTAGTGACGTGCTAAACCCCGCTTCGGCGGGGTTTTTTGTTTGTGCGGCCTGTGTTCCCCGGCGGCGCTGCGCTTGGCCGGGCTACAAATGCTTCGATATCCGTGTAGCCCGGCCAAGCGCAGCGCCGCCGGGATATATATGGCAAAGACGCAAGATAGAGCTAGAGAAATAAAAGAAATAACTGAGAAAGATTTGAATATTTAATCAGAGGAGATACTACCGAGAGTAGGTGGTGGTGGGGGAAGGATTACTCAGCGCTACGCGCTTCGCCCTTCGGGTCGTTGTCTGCGACAACGCTTTCTCGCTACGCTCGAATCGAACCTTAGTCGAAGCTTCTCATCTTTCCCCGCATGGGCAGAATACACAATTTTAGCGTTTTAATTAAATGAGATACTATCAGGAAGTGATGGTGGTGGGGGAAGGATTCGAACCTTCGAAG
>NZ_JAPKIA010000008.1:0-182552 GCF_036759865.1 Kluyvera genomosp. 2 | reverse complement strand
AGTCGATGACGGCAGATTTACAGTCTGCTCCCTTTGGCCGCTCGGGAACCCCACCAGGGGTAATTCACATTGTAGGTAAAGCTTGAAGATGGTGGTGGGGGAAGGATTCGAACCTTCGAAGTCGATGACGGCAGATTTACAGTCTGCTCCCTTTGGCCGCTCGGGAACCCCACCACTGGGGTAATGCTAGGTTTTACTGGCCTGCTTCCTTCTCGGGAAGCGGGGCGCATCATATCAAATGACGCGCCGCTGTAAAGCATTCGTTTGTCGAAAATGAACTGTTTGCCTGCTTTTTATCCGTAACGGGTTAAAGCTAATCAATTCATTTCGCTAACGATTAAAGAATAATCGTCCGGTTACCGTACACAAAGACGCGCTGCGCCAGCACCTGATAAAGCGCGCGGCTGAGCACGTTTTTTTCTACATCGCGCCCGGCGCGCATCATATCTTCTGCTGTATAGGTATGATCGACGTGAATCACATCCTGCATAATGATCGGACCTTCGTCCAGGTTATCGTTGACGTAGTGGGCGGTGGCACCAACGATCTTCACGCCGCGTTCATAGGCCTGGTGATACGGACGCGCGCCGATAAAGGCCGGCAGGAACGAGTGGTGAATATTGATGATTTTGTTCGGGAAGCGGGCAACAAACTCCGGCGTCAGCACGCGCATATATTTCGCGAGCACGACATAATCCGGCTGGTGGGCTTCAATGGCATCCGCCATCAGCTTGTCGTGCTCCTCGCGGGCAAGACCCTCGTGGCTGACCAGTTCGAACGGAATGCCAAAGCGTTCAACCAGCGAACGCAGCGTATCATGGTTGCCAATAACGGCAGCAATCTCAACGTCCAAGCCGCCGTAGTTCGCCTTCATTAACAAATCGCCCAGGCAGTGCGCCTCTTTGGTCACCAGAATCACGATACGGCGACGCCCGGCGGGATTCAGCTCGCGTACCGAACCTTCCGGCAGGGCGCTGTCCAGATCGGCCAGCAGGGTTGCATCGTTGAAGATCCCTTCCAGCTCGGTACGCATAAAGAAACGCCCGGTGCGGTGATCGACAAATTCATTGTTCTGCACGATGTTCAGTTCGTGTTTGTAACAGATATTGGTAATGCGCGCGATCAGGCCTTTCTGGTCAGGGCAGATTGTGCGTAAAACTTTTCGTTGGATGGAATGCATTGCCGGGTAAATCCTGTTGATGATGTTTGCGAAGCTGTTGCCGGGCCTACTGCCCGCAGCATTTTTTAAATTTCTTCCCTGAACCACAGGGGCAGGGATCGTTTCTGCCAATGACTGGCCGTGTGCCATCGATATAATACCACTGCCCGTTTTCTTTTAAGAATCGTGAACGCTCAATGATGGCGCCGTTCTTGTTATGTTCACGAAAACGGGCAACGAAGCTCACGAAGCCTTCGTCGGCGTGGCGGCCGTCTTCCTCGGCGAAAACGGTGAGCCCCAGCCATTCAGTATGGGCGAAACCGTTGCGAATGTCGTCGCGAAACGCGTCGGCCTGACAGGTGGGGTGCCAGGTTTTCACCAGATAATCTGCATCCTTCTTCACGAAGGCGCAATAGCGCGAACGCATAAGACTCGATGGGCTGGGGGCCGCGGCATTGCCAGACAGATAAGGCTGGCAACATAAGCTATACTCGAGAGCGCTCCCACAAGGGCAAAGTTCAGACAAAGAGATCTCCCTGATTCGATAAAATAACGGCGAGGTTTCGCCTGATTGCGATATGGTAACCGAGCGATGGAGATGATGCCACGCCAGAAATAAGAGGATGTTCGTCGGTAACAATGAGAAAAATTAAAATCGGCCTGGCGTTGGGTTCAGGAGCGGCGCGCGGCTGGTCGCATATCGGCGTGATTAAAGCGCTACAGAAAATGGGCATTGAAGTTGATATTGTTGCCGGTTGCTCTATTGGTTCACTGGTAGGGGCAGCTTACGCCAGCAACCAGCTTCCCGCGCTCGAGCAGTGGGTGTGTTCGTTTAGCTACTGGGATGTACTGCGCCTGATGGATCTCTCCTGGCGGCGCGGTGGGTTGCTGCGCGGTGAACGCGTATTTAATCAATATCGGCAGATTATGCCCAATGACACCATTGAGCAGTGCGAGCGACGCTTTGCGGCCGTCGCCACCAATTTAAGCACCGGTCGCGAGTTGTGGTTTACGGAAGGTGATTTACATATGGCCGTGCGCGCGTCATGCAGTATTCCCGGTCTGATGGCGCCGGTGTTGCATAACGGCTACTGGTTAGTTGACGGTGCGGTGGTTAACCCGGTACCGGTTTCGCTCACGCGTGCGCTGGGCGCGGACATTGTTATCGCTGTCGATTTGCAACATGACGCACATCTTATGCAGCAGGATCTGCTGTCCGTGAATATTCAACCCGATGCGGAGATCGATGAGTCTCCCGATGAGCTATCATGGCATGAACGCCTGCGCGCTCGGCTAGGACGCGTTGCCTCACGTCGTTCCGTGGTGGCGCCTACGGCAATGGAAATAATGACCACATCGATACAGGTGCTGGAAAACCGTCTCAAGCGTAACCGCATGGCGGGTGACCCGCCGGATATTTTACTGCAACCGTTTTGTCCCCAGATCTCAACTCTGGATTTTCATCGAGCCTCATCTGCAATCGCCGCGGGCCAACAAGCGGTTGAAAAAAAGACAGATGAGCTTTTGCCTTTGGTTCAGAGTTCAACTTAAGGCACTTTTTTCGACTACTTCAGCAAAATCTGAAAGGCGATGATCGCAATAGCATGCCACTATTTAAATATCGTCGGGCAGGGGAGATATCATGACGCAGCCGTTGGCGGGTAAACACATTTTAATTGTCGAAGACGAACCCGTTTTCCGCTCACTTATGGATTCATGGCTTTCGTCGCTTGGCGCGCGCACGTTGCTGGCCCAGGACGGCGTTGATGCGCTCTCGCAGATAGAGTGTCAGAGGCCAGATCTGATGATTTGCGACCTGGCCATGCCAAGGATGAACGGCCTGCAGCTGGTGGAGCATTTGCGTAATGCAGGTGATACCTTGCCGATTCTGATTATTTCCGCGACTGAAAATATGGCCGATATCGCGAGGGCACTGCGCCTTGGCGTGCAGGATGTGTTATTAAAGCCGGTGAAAGACCTCAACCGGCTGCGGGAAACCGTGCTGGCTTGTCTGTATCCCAATATGTTTAATTCCCGAGTGGAAGAGGAAGAGCGGTTATTTGAAGATTGGGATGCGTTAGTGAGCAATCCGGCAGCGGCGGCAAAACTGTTACAAGAGCTACAGCCGCCGGTGCAGCAAAAAATATCCCATTGCCGGATAAATTATCGCCAGCTGATGGCGGTGGATGCGCCAGGCTTAGTTTTGGATATTGCGCCGCTTTCTGAACACGATCTGGCATTTTATTGTCTGGATGTTACCCGCGCGGGTGATAATGGCGTTCTTGCCGCATTGCTATTACGTGTGCTGTTTAATGGTCTGCTGCAAGAGCAGTTCGCGCATCAAGGCCAGCGTCTGCCAGAATTAGGCAGTTTGTTAAAACAGGTTAATCAACTGCTCCGTCAGGCCAATCTACCCGGCCAGTTCCCGCTGCTGGTGGGTTATTATCACAGCGGGTTAAAAAATCTTATCCTGGTATCGGCCGGTTTGAACGGCACATTAAATACCGGCGACCATCAAATACAAATAAGCAATGGCGTACCGCTGGGTACGTTAGGAAACGCCTACCTTAACCAAATAAGCCAGCGCTGCACTTCATGGCAGTGCCAGATTTGGGGTAAAGGCGGCCGTTTACGCTTAATGTTGTCTGCGGAATGAGCAAACGCATTTTTTTTCAGGGATAGCTTTAACAGCTTAACTGCCGTGGTGATACTATCAGGCAAATTGATGTGGATATACTCGTCATACTTCAGCGTGCTGTGCGTTGAACGAACCCGTTATCTTCGGCTTAGGTGATTTATGCCAGCGCCGATCTTATGGGCGGCGCTCCTCCTTCAGCCCGACTTTCGAGTATAAATCTTAATTCGAGGTCATCGCGTCCTTTTCAGAGCAGCCTCAGTAGGTTGTGATGATATACTCGGCGCGTTATTAATAAACGAGCAAGTTCAAAGTTTGAACAGTTCAGGAGATTTGAATGGCTGCCCTAAATTCGAAAGTAAGAAAGGCTGTTATCCCGGTTGCCGGATTAGGTACAAGGATGTTGCCTGCCACCAAAGCAATTCCTAAGGAAATGCTGCCGCTGGTGGATAAGCCTTTAATTCAGTATGTCGTGAACGAGTGTATTGCAGCTGGTATCACTGAAATTGTGCTGGTGACTCATTCTTCTAAGAATTCTATTGAAAACCACTTCGACACCAGCTTCGAACTTGAAGCGATGCTGGAGAAGCGCGTTAAGCGTCAGCTTCTCGACGAAGTGCAGGCTATTTGCCCGCCGCACGTCACCATTATGCAGGTTCGCCAGGGTCTGGCGAAAGGCCTGGGCCACGCGGTACTGTGCGCGCACCCGGTGGTCGGCGATGAGCCCGTTGCGGTCATTCTGCCGGACGTTATTCTCGACGAATATGAATCCGATCTGAGCCGTGAAAACCTGGCCGAAATGATTAGCCGTTTCGATGAAACCGGCGTGAGCCAAATCATGGTCGAACCGGTTGCAGACGTGACGGCCTACGGCGTGGTTGACTGCAAAGGCGCAGAGCTGAAGCCTGGCGACAGCGTACCGATGGTGGGCGTCGTTGAGAAGCCGAAAGCCGACGTTGCGCCGTCTAATCTGGCGGTCGTTGGGCGTTATGTTCTTGGCGCGGATATCTGGCCGCTGCTGGCGAAGACCCCTCCGGGAGCCGGCGATGAAATCCAGCTGACTGACGCGATTGATATGCTGATCGATAAAGAAACCGTCGAAGCATACCATATGAAAGGCAAAAGCCATGACTGTGGTAATAAGCTGGGTTATATGCAGGCGTTTGTTGAATACGGTATTCGTCACAATACGCTGGGCGAAGAGTTCAAAGCGTGGCTGCAAGATACGCTGGGCATTGCTAAGTAATATAACGGATGCTCTAAAAAGCCGGGGAAACCCGGTTTTTTTATTTCTGAATAACACAAAAGGATAAAAAATGAGCGTGCTTGCGTAGGTGCGTTCGTGCAGACGGGGTATTGTGGATATAAAAAATCCCGCCGTAGCGGGATTTTTGCGAAGCGTAAGGATTAATCCTTGATCAGGAAGTCGTCCAGAGATTTACCCTGTTCGTCCATCGCTTTTTTGATAACTGCCGGGGTACGACCCTGGCCGGTCCAGGTTTTGGTTTCGCCGTTTTCGTCAACATAGCTATATTTAGCCGGACGTGCAGCGCGTTTTGCTTTGGTGCCGGTTTTAGCAGCAGCCATGCTATTCAGCAGTTCGTTCGGATCAATACCGTCAGCAATCAGCATTTCGCGATATTGTTGCAGTTTACGGGTACGCTCTTCGATTTCCGCAGCAGCTGCGTTTTCTTCTTCGCGACGTTCGTTAACAACAACTTCTAATTTTTCCAGCATTTCTTCAAGCGTTTCAAGGGTGCATTCTCTTGCCTGCGCACGAAGAGTACGGATGTTGTTCAAAATTTTAAGTGCTTCGCTCATTGTAGTAATCTCAAACTTATATTGTGGGGTGGTTTGTTGAAGTAATAATAGAGCGATAAAATCAGATGTGCAATAGGGAAGAATGTAAGGAATTCAAAATAACGTGTTATTTGATGCTGCCATTAATATTTATAAGTTAAATTGCGGCCAGACTTCTTCGGTTGATCGGTCGTTATTGCGGGAAAGCGCAGCGGGATAACGAGTGCCATGCTGAAGCACACGGGTGCATAAATATACCCCGTATGGATAAATATCAACCTTATGTATTAGCGTGGTTGCATCCATTTTGTGCATTACTTTATCGATGATGAATGGTTACGCTGCTCAACCATTCTGCCTCCAGGCCGGCTTTCGGCAGCGGTATCCTTAACCGCTATTCATCTATTTGCCTCAGCGCGTGTATGGGTAAATTGTTGGGTAGAGAAAACGATTCCAACAAGGAAACTACGGTAATAAGCCCGGCGTAATGGGGTTCACAGGGTTAAGTCCATAGTTATGGCGATGTTATTTCAAGCCGATGCTGTTTAATTTACAGATAACAATACCCGGCAGTGCGCTACACAATTTGTCGGCGATCACATTTTTTCAGGCAAACTCATTAATCTTTTCAACTATTAACCTGTCGAGCTAATTTGTGGGCGCACGGTGTGCGGTACATTGACGTCTGACTGAACGGGATGCGGTTAAATATTTCAGATTTATGATGCAGTTACCTCTATGTCGGTTATAAATAGGCAGCAATAAACCTCTGCAGCCGTTTAATTTCGGTTTTACCGACCTTTTTCATCCCTCTCTGGCGTTGCTGGTGCGAAGTAAGGGGGAAATGGTATGGATGACGCAGGAAGCCTGGGGATAAAATATGTTACACTGCGCTCCGTTTAAAAAACGCATCGATTAGGATTTCTCAGCCAATGGCACAACTTTATTTCTACTACTCAGCAATGAATGCCGGGAAGTCGACCGCCCTGTTGCAGTCGTCGTACAACTATCAGGAGCGCGGCATGCGCACCGTGGTTTATACCGCGGAAATAGACGACCGCTTTGGTGCCGGTAAAGTCAGCTCGCGAATTGGCCTTTCTTCGCCAGCGAAGCTGTTTAACCAGAGTAGCGACCTGTTTGACGAAATTCGTGCGGAGAACGCCCGTGAGCAGGTTAACTGCGTGCTGGTGGATGAATGCCAGTTCCTGACCCGAGAGCAGGTCTATGCGCTTTCTGACGTGGTAGATAACCTCGATATCCCCGTATTGTGCTACGGGCTGAGAACGGACTTTCGCGGCGAACTGTTTATCGGCAGCCAATATTTGCTGGCGCTCTCCGACAAACTGGTGGAATTAAAAACCATCTGCTTCTGCGGGCGGAAGGCCAGTATGGTGCTGCGTCTCGATCAGGAAGGGCGTCCTTACAATGAAGGTGAGCAGGTGGTGATTGGCGGTAATGAGCGCTATGTCTCCGTTTGTCGAAAACATTACAAAGAAGCGCTGGAAACAGGCTCTCTGGCCGTTATTCAGGATAAGCATCGTCTAGCCCATCGTTCCTGCTAAACGCCTTCAGACGCGTTTCTACCCCCTGTCATCGCCGGGGAGTAGAAGCGCGTTTTTTATTGCTGATTTCACGGTAATAAAAAAAGCCCCATCACGAGGATGGGGCTTGTTCTTTGTGCTTTCAGCGAGCGTTAAAGCGAATTATTTTTTCGCTTTTTTCTCAGCTTTAGCCGGTGCAGCTTCTTTTTTCTCTACCGCCGGCGCGCCTTCAACGAAGTCACGACCGTAGTAGGTATCCAGCAGAATCTGTTTCAGTTCAGAAATCAGCGGGTAACGTGGGTTAGCACCAGTACACTGGTCATCAAACGCATCTTCAGACAGTTTGTCCACGTGTGCCAGGAAGTCAGCTTCCTGCACGCCAGCTTCACGGATAGACTTAGGAATACCCAGCTCAGCTTTGATTTCTTCCAGCCAGCCCAGCAGTTTTTCGATTTTCGCTGCGGTACGGTCGCCCGGAGCAGACAGCCCCAGATGGTCAGCGATTTCAGCGTAGCGACGACGAGCCTGCGGACGGTCGTACTGGCTGAATGCAGTCTGTTTAGTCGGGTTGTCGTTCGCGTTATAACGAATAACGTTGCTGATCAGCAGGGCGTTCGCCAGACCGTGAGGAATGTGGAACTGAGAGCCCAGCTTGTGCGCCATTGAGTGACATACGCCCAGGAAGGCGTTCGCAAACGCAATACCGGCGATGGTGGCTGCACTGTGTACACGCTCACGTGCTACCGGGTTCTTAGAACCTTCATGGTAAGACGCTGGCAGGTTTTCTTTCAGCAGTTTCAGCGCCTGCAGAGCCTGACCGTCGGAGAACTCAGAAGCCAGTACGGAAACGTAAGCTTCCAGGGCGTGAGTGACGGCATCCAGACCACCGAAAGCACACAGGGACTTCGGCATATCCATGACCAGGTTGGCGTCAACAATCGCCATGTCAGGCGTCAGCGCGTAGTCAGCCAGTGGGTATTTCTGGCCAGTTGCATCGTCGGTTACAACCGCAAACGGAGTCACTTCAGAACCGGTACCGGAAGTGGTGGTGATCGCAACCATTTTTGCTTTCACGCCCATTTTCGGGAACTTGTAGATACGTTTACGGATATCCATAAAGCGCAGCGCCAGTTCTTCGAAGTGCGTTTCTGGGTGTTCGTACATGACCCACATAATTTTTGCTGCGTCCATCGGGGAACCGCCGCCCAGCGCGATAATCACGTCTGGTTTGAAGGAGTTCGCCAGCTCTGCACCTTTACGAACGATGGTCAGAGTCGGGTCAGCTTCAACTTCGAAGAATACGTCAGTTTCAACGCCAGCCGCTTTCAGTACAGAAGTGATCTGGTCTGCATAGCCGTTGTTGAACAGGAAGCGGTCGGTCACGATCAGAGCACGTTTGTGGCCATCAGTAATCAGCTCATCTAACGCGATTGGCAGTGAGCCACGACGGAAGTAGATAGACTTCGGAAGTTTGTGCCACAACATGTTTTCAGCTCGCTTAGCAACGGTTTTCTTGTTGATCAGGTGCTTAGGACCAACGTTTTCAGAGATGGAGTTACCACCCCATGAACCACAACCCAGAGTCAGGGAAGGTGCGAGTTTGAAGTTGTAGAGGTCACCGATACCACCCTGAGAAGCAGGGGTGTTGATCAGGATACGCGCGGTTTTCATCATCTGACCGAAGTGAGCAACGCGTTCTGGCTGGTTGTCCTGGTCGGTGTACAGGCAAGAGGTATGACCGATACCGCCCATCGCAACCAGTTTTTCAGCTTTCTCAACGGCATCGTTGAAGTCTTTTGCACGATACATCGCCAGGGTTGGAGACAGTTTTTCGTGAGCAAACGGTTCGCTTTCGTCAACAACCTTCACTTCGCCGATCAGAATCTTAGTGGTTTCTGGTACGGTGAAGCCTGCCAGTTCGGCAATTTTGTGCGCCGGCTGACCAACGATAGCGGCGTTCAGCGCGCCATTTTTCAGGATAATATCCTGAACCGCTTTCAGCTCTTTGCCCTGCAGCATGTAGCCGCCGTGGCTGGCGAAACGTTCGCGAACGGCATCGTAAACGGAGTCAACAACAACAACGGACTGTTCAGAAGCACAGATAACGCCGTTATCGAAGGTTTTAGACATCAGAACAGATGCAACAGCACGTTTGATATCAGCGGTTTCGTCGATAACAACAGGGGTGTTACCTGCGCCAACGCCGATTGCTGGTTTACCGGAGCTGTATGCTGCTTTAACCATGCCTGGACCACCGGTCGCAAGGATCAGGTTAATGTCCGGGTGATGCATCAGCGCGTTAGACAGTTCTACAGACGGTTGGTCAATCCAGCCGATCAGATCTTTTGGCGCGCCAGCAGCGATTGCAGCCTGCAGAACGATGTCTGCTGCTTTGTTGGTCGCATCTTTCGCACGCGGGTGCGGAGAGAAGATGATGGCGTTACGCGTCTTCAGGCTGATCAGTGATTTGAAGATAGCGGTAGAAGTTGGGTTAGTGGTCGGTACGATACCGCAGATGATGCCGATGGGTTCAGCGATGGTGATGGTACCGAAGGTGTCGTCTTCAGACAGCACGCCACAGGTTTTTTCATCTTTATAGGCGTTATAGATATATTCAGAAGCGAAGTGGTTTTTGATCACTTTATCTTCAACAATACCCATGCCGGATTCGGCAACGGCCATTTTTGCGAGAGGAATTCGAGCATCTGCGGCAGCTAGGGCGGCGGCGCGGAAGATTTTATCAACTTGCTCTTGAGTGAAACTGGCATATTCACGCTGGGCTTTTTTTACGCGCTCGACGAGTGCGTTAAGTTCAGCGATATTAGTAACAGCCATAATGCTCTCCTGATAATGTTAAACTTTTTTAGTGAATCATCTGCTCGACAAGTCAGTATAGACAAATCACCTGCAGCTGGTGAAAGAGTTAAGGAAACAAGGTGTTACCCACAAACTGATTCACTGATTTACTAAAAGAGCTTCGATTTAGCCAAGGAGCTTACCGGAAAATACGCCTTATTTATGAGGCCGTTTCTCTTTCGGTGTAAGCAGATTACCCACTTCTGAGTACGATTTACGTGATCTAAATCAAATTTAAGGCAAGCTGACACCTTTCAGCAGGCCGATTTTAGCAAATTGTATAAACTGTTAATCATTGGTGGGTATTGGTGGTGTAAACATTAGCATACTTTATACAAATGCATAACACTCTGTTTTTGCCTCATTTTTATGGATAATTCTAATGAACATGGCTAATAAAAAGGGTATTGTCTGCGCGACTCGCGATTTGCAGTTCGTCAACTACAACTTTTAATGATGCTCCGGGGTTCACGTGATTCAAACGCTGTTTGATTTTCCTATCTTCTTTAAGTTCTTTATTGGGCTGTTTGCGTTGGTGAACCCGGTTGGGCTGATACCCGTTTTTATCAGCCTGACGAGTTATCAAACGGCGGCGGTGCGTAATAAAACCAACCTGACGGCAAGCCTGTCGGTGGCCATTATTCTGCTGACCTCGCTTTTCCTTGGGGATTTCATCCTGCAACTGTTCGGCATTTCCATCGATTCGTTCCGCATTGCCGGCGGGATCCTGGTCGTATCGATTGCCATGTCGATGATCAGCGGCAAGCTGGGGGAAGATAAGCAGAACAAGCAGGAAAAATCAGAAACCGCCGTACGTGAAAGCCTGGGGGTTGTGCCGTTGGCGCTGCCGCTGATGGCGGGGCCGGGGGCCATAAGTTCGACAATCGTTTGGGGTACCCGCTACCATTCGCTCACTTATCTGCTCGGCTTTTCTTTATCTATTGCGCTGTTTGCCTGGTGCTGTTGGGGCATTTTCCGTATTTCTCCCTGGCTGGTACGTATGCTGGGGCAAACCGGAATTAACGTCGTCACCCGTATCATGGGCCTATTATTGATGGCGCTTGGCATCGAATTTATTGTGACCGGTATCAAATCCATCTTTCCGGGGTTGGTCGGTTAAATATTCTACGGCGGCAATGGATGTTAACATCTATTGTTGCCGTTAATATCACAAAATCATATCGTTCATTTATCATGCCGATACAGAAATAATTAATTCGAATGATTCTAAAATAACCATTAATATCAATGCGATATGCATTTCCTCATCTTCTTGCTTCCCGCATAGAAATGTTATTTCTCTCACACGATACTCTGGGGCTTGCCGTTAGATAATTGAAATGATATTAGTAATTTCAGTTTCACAGCAGAGTTATGTGCTAAAAATTGAGCAACTGTTAAGTTTTTGTGCAAAAAATCGCCTCCGACGCTGACGCGTTGAGTCATACGAAAGATTTTTGCATATCTATCTGAAATTTATGGATTTCATGATTAGGTGCTTTCTCTATAGGCTGTCCTGCTGCGGGTGGGATGCTGCGCAAAAGAGAATTGGTTAACAAATTTGCAAATTATATTGGCGGTGATAATCGTCATTTGGTACTTTCCGGCCTAAGTTATTTGCGGATAACGTAATGTAAACGATAACTGTTTCTATTTGTAAACAGTGATGAACAGAATAAGAAAAGCGTCCCGACAGGGGGAAGCTTTAATGAATCGACGTCAGGTTGCCACAAAGAGCGACCGTAATAAAAAAGTCGGTGATAGCAGGCAGTAAATGACCTGGCAGACGCAAAAATCTCCTGCGCTGTACAGGAACCCGCAAGGGGACTAAAACAGGCTGACTTCAGTCAGTAATAATAATGAACGGAGTATCAACACAATGTCCATCATCACAAAAAGAAGTTTGGTTGCGGCAGGTATTCTCACCGCGCTGATCGCAGGGAACGCGGCTATGGCTGCAGAAGTACCCGCGGGTGTGCAGCTGGCAGAAAAGCAAACCCTGGTTCGTAATAACGGTTCCGAAGTGCAGTCTCTTGACCCGCATAAGATCGAAGGTGTTCCAGAGTCCAATATTAGCCGCGATCTGTTCGAAGGGTTACTGGTCAGTGATCTGGACGGCCATCCAGCACCGGGCGTAGCAGAATCCTGGGATAATAAAGACTTTAAAGTCTGGACCTTCCATCTGCGTAAAGACGCTAAATGGTCCGACGGTTCGCCGGTGACCGCACAAGATTTTGTTTACAGCTGGCAGCGTTCAGTTGACCCGAAAACCGCTTCACCGTATGCAAGCTACCTGCAGTATGGCCATGTCGCGGGTATCGATGAAATCCTCGAAGGTAAAAAACCGATTACCGATCTCGGCGTAAAAGCGGTTGACGACCATACGTTAGAAGTGACCTTAAGCGAACCGGTTCCTTATTTCTACAAGCTGCTGGTGCATCCTTCCACTTCGCCAGTACCAAAAGCAGCAATCGAAAAATATGGCGAAAAATGGACCCAGCCGGCGAATATCGTCACCAACGGTGCTTATAAATTAAAAGATTGGGTAGTGAACGAGCGTATCGTTCTTGAGCGCAGCCCAACTTACTGGAATAACGCGAAAACCGTTATCGATCAGGTTACCTTCCTGCCAATTTCTTCTGAAGTGACGGACGTAAACCGTTACCGTAGCGGCGAAATCGACATGACCTATAACAACATGCCGATTGAACTGTTCCAGAAGCTGAAAAAAGAGATCCCGAGCGAAGTTCACGTTGACCCATACCTCTGCACCTACTACTACGAAATTAACAACCAGAAAGCGCCGTTTACCGATGCGCGCGTGCGTACTGCGCTGAAGCTGGGTATCGATCGCGATATTATTGTTAATAAGGTAAAAGCACAGGGTGATATGCCGGCTTATGGCTATACGCCACCTTACACCGATGGTGCAAAACTGACGCCACCAGAGTGGTTCGGTTGGACTCAGGCCAAACGTAACGAAGAAGCGAAGAAATTGCTGGCCGAAGCGGGTTATACCGCGGATAAACCGCTGACCATTAACCTGCTGTATAACACATCCGATCTGCACAAGAAGCTGGCGATTGCCGCAGCATCGCTGTGGAAAAAGAACATTGGCGTGGATGTGAAGCTGGTTAACCAGGAGTGGAAAACCTTCCTGGATTCCCGTCACCAGGGGACGTTTGATATTGCGCGCGCAGGCTGGTGTGCCGACTATAACGAACCCACCTCTTTCCTGAACACCATGTTGTCTAACAGCTCAATGAATACCGCGCATTATAAGAGCCCGGCATTTGATAGCATCATGGCTGAAACGCTGAAAGCGACCGATGAAGCGCAGCGTACCGCACTGTATAGCAAAGCAGAGCAGCAGCTCGACAAAGACAGCGCGATTGTACCGGTTTATTACTATGTAAACGCCCGACTGGTGAAACCATGGGTCGGTGGCTATACCGGCAAAGACCCGCTGGATAATACTTATACAAGAAATATGTATATTATTAAGCACTAATGGCAATACGTGGGGCAGGCTCGGCTTGCCCCACGGTGTCTCGCATTATTGTATTATTACAGGCACAGCCAAAAGGTATGGGCAATGTTGAAATTTATTCTCCGTCGCTGTCTTGAAGCGATTCCGACGTTATTTATTCTTATTACCATTTCGTTCTTTATGATGCGTCTTGCGCCTGGTAGCCCATTTACGGGGGAGCGCACGCTGCCGCCAGAGGTTATGGCCAATATTGAAGCGAAATATCACCTTAACGATCCCATTACCACCCAATATTTCAGCTATCTGAAACAGCTCGCGCACGGCGATTTTGGGCCATCGTTCAAATATAAAGATTATACGGTCAACGATCTGGTGGCGAGCAGTCTGCCCGTGTCGGCCAAATTAGGCGCGGCGGCATTCCTGCTGGCGGTTATTCTTGGTGTCTCAGCGGGGGTGATTGCCGCGCTTAATCAGAATACCAAGTGGGACTACGCGGTGATGGGGGTCGCGATGACCGGGGTGGTTATCCCCAGCTTCGTGGTGGCGCCGCTGCTGGTCATGATTTTCGCGATTACACTGCACTGGCTGCCCGGCGGCGGCTGGAACGGCGGGGCGCTGAAGTTCATGATTCTGCCGATGGTGGCGCTTTCTCTGGCCTATATTGCCAGCATTGCGCGTATTACCCGTGGCTCAATGATTGAGGTTTTACACTCCAACTTTATTCGTACCGCAAGGGCGAAAGGGTTGCCTATGCGGCGGATTATTTTCCGTCACGCTTTAAAACCCGCGCTGCTGCCGGTGCTTTCTTATATGGGGCCTGCCTTCGTCGGTATCATTACCGGTTCGATGGTCATTGAGACAATCTACGGCTTGCCGGGGATTGGACAGCTGTTCGTTAACGGGGCGCTTAACCGCGACTACTCCCTGGTACTGAGCCTGACCATTCTGGTTGGCGCGCTAACGATCCTGTTTAACGCGGTTGTCGACGTACTTTACGCCGTGATTGACCCGAAAATTCGCTATTAAGGCTGGAGTTCGCCATGATGTTAAGTAAAAAAAGCAGCGAGGCGCTGGAAAACTTCAGTGAGAAGCTTGAGGTTGAAGGCCGCAGCCTGTGGCAGGACGCGCGTCGTCGCTTTATGCATAACCGCGCGGCGGTAGCCAGCCTGGTTGTGCTGGTATTGATTGCGCTGTTCGTCACCCTGGCGCCGATGTTGTCGCAGTTTTCCTATTTCGACACCGATTGGGGCATGATGTCCAATGCGCCGGATATGGAATCCGGGCACTATTTTGGTACCGACTCTTCCGGCCGCGACCTGCTGGTCCGTGTGGCAATCGGCGGGCGAATCTCTCTGATGGTTGGGATCGCTGCGGCGCTGGTTGCAGTGGTTGTCGGCACGCTGTACGGCTCGCTCTCCGGCTATCTGGGCGGGAAAATCGATTCGGTAATGATGCGTTTGCTGGAAATCCTCAACTCCTTCCCGTTTATGTTCTTCGTGATCCTGCTGGTGACCTTCTTTGGGCAAAACATCCTGCTGATCTTTGTTGCTATCGGGATGGTGTCCTGGCTGGATATGGCGCGTATCGTTCGCGGGCAGACGCTTAGCCTGAAGCGTAAAGAGTTTATTGAAGCAGCCCAGGTAGGCGGCGTATCGACCGTCAGCATTGTGGTGCGCCATATCGTACCGAACGTGCTGGGGGTGGTAGTGGTGTATGCCTCTCTGCTGGTGCCCAGCATGATTCTGTTTGAATCATTCCTCAGCTTCCTCGGACTGGGGACACAAGAGCCGCTGAGCAGTTGGGGCGCTCTGCTGAGCGACGGTGCTAACTCGATGGAAGTTTCGCCATGGCTGCTGCTGTTCCCGGCGGCGTTCCTGGTGGTGACCCTGTTCTGTTTTAACTTTATCGGCGATGGCCTGCGTGATGCCCTCGACCCGAAAGACCGTTAAGGAGCGTTGCCATGAGCATAATTGAAACGGCAACAGCGTCACAGCGTCTGCTGGATGTGAAAGATCTGCGCGTCACCTTCAAAACTCCCGACGGCGATGTCACCGCCGTTAACGACCTCAACTTCAGCCTGCGTGCAGGCGAAACGCTGGGGATTGTCGGCGAGTCCGGCTCCGGAAAGTCGCAAACCGCGTTTGCGTTGATGGGGTTACTGGCAAGCAACGGGCGTATTGGGGGATCGGCGCTGTTTAACGGTAAAGAAATCCTGAACCTGCCGGAGCATACGCTTAACAAGCTGCGCGCCGAGCAGATTTCCATGATTTTCCAGGACCCGATGACCTCACTGAACCCGTATATGCGGGTAGGCGAGCAGCTGATGGAAGTGCTGATGCTGCACAAAGGCATGGGAAAAGCTGAAGCGTTTGAAGAATCGGTGAAAATGCTGGATGCGGTGAAAATGCCGGAAGCGCGTAAGCGCATGAGGATGTACCCGCACGAGTTTTCCGGCGGGATGCGTCAGCGTGTGATGATCGCTATGGCACTGTTGTGTCGCCCTAAACTTCTGATTGCCGATGAGCCAACGACCGCACTGGACGTGACCGTTCAGGCGCAAATCATGACCCTGCTGAACGAGCTTAAGCGCGAGTTCAATACGGCGATAATCATGATCACCCACGATCTCGGCGTGGTCGCCGGGATCTGCGATAAGGTGCTGGTGATGTACGCCGGGCGGACCATGGAATACGGCAAAGCGCGCGATGTCTTCTACCAGCCTGCGCATCCTTATTCTATTGGTCTGTTGAATGCGGTTCCACGTCTCGACGGCGAAGGCGAATCGCTGTTGACCATTCCGGGTAACCCACCAAACCTGCTGCGTTTACCATCAGGCTGCCCGTTCCAGCCGCGTTGTCCGCATGCGATGGACGTGTGTAGCAGCGCACCGCCGCTGGAAGAGTTTGCGCCAGGCCGCTTACGCGCCTGCTTTAAGAACGTGGGGGAACTGGTATGAGCGCCGTGACTGACGAAAGAAAAGTACTGCTCGAAATCGCCGATTTAAAGGTCCACTTCGAGATTAAAGATGGCAAACAGTGGTTCTGGCAGCCGCCAAAAACCCTGAAAGCGGTTGATGGCGTGACGCTGCGTTTATACGAAGGCGAAACGCTGGGCGTGGTGGGAGAGTCCGGCTGCGGTAAATCCACCTTTGCGCGTGCCATTATCGGCCTGGTGAAAGCGACCGATGGTAAAGTCGCCTGGCTGGGGAAAGATCTGCTGGGGATGAAACCGGATGAATGGCGCAACGTGCGCAGCGATATCCAGATGATTTTCCAGGATCCGCTGGCGTCGCTGAACCCGCGTATGACCATCGGCGAGATTATCGCCGAGCCGCTACGCACCTACTACCCGAAAATGCCACGTCAGGAAGTCCGTGACAAAGTGAAAGCCATGATGATGAAGGTGGGGCTGCTGCCAAACCTCGTCAATCGTTACCCGCATGAGTTTTCCGGCGGTCAGTGCCAGCGTATCGGCATTGCGCGGGCGTTGATTCTTGAGCCGAAGCTGATCATTTGTGATGAGCCAGTATCCGCGTTGGATGTGTCGATTCAGGCACAGGTGGTGAACCTGCTGCAGCAGCTACAGCGTGAAATGGGCCTGTCGCTCATCTTTATTGCCCACGATCTGGCCGTCGTGAAGCACATTTCCGATCGCGTACTGGTGATGTATCTGGGGCATGCGGTGGAGCTGGGCACCTATGACGAGGTGTACAACAATCCGCTGCACCCGTACACCAAGGCGCTGATGTCCGCTGTGCCGGTTCCGGATCCGGATCTGGAGCAGAATAAAACCATTCAATTGCTGGAAGGGGAGCTGCCTTCGCCGATTAACCCGCCTTCAGGCTGCGTATTCCGTACGCGCTGCCCGCTGGCCGGGCCAGAATGTGCGCAAACGCGCCCCCTCTTAGAAGGCAGTTTCCGCCACGCGGTTTCCTGTCTCAAGGTTGACCCGTTATAATCATCTGGGCTGGCAGGTTGCCAGCCCTTATTTTTTATACGAGGGTTCATCGTGGTCGGTATTAGCGCTCTGCGCCATCGTCTCTATCATTTGCTCTTTGATCAACGCACACGAACCGGACGCCGGTTTGAAGCGTTGTGCGGTTTTTTCGCCTTATTAAGCGTCTGCGCTATTTTTATTGAGTCGGGCATTGGTACAACCTACCACCTGAGCTACGACGAATGGCATGCTTTTGTCTGGCTGGAAATAGCCTTTACGCTGGTGTTCACGCTGGAATATTTTCTGCGGCTATTCTGCTGGCCAAATCCCGCTCGCTATGTTTTTAGCTTCTGGGGTTTTATCGACCTGGCGACAATTTTACCGTTTTACGTGATTATGCTGTGGCCGGAAATAGGCGTGGAATATCTGTTTGCCTGGCGTGCGATGCGCGTTATTCGGGTGTTACGTATTCTGAAGCTGCTGCGCTTGATGCCCGCATTGAATAGCTTCTGGACGGCGATCGTCAATTCCCGCCATCAGCTGATTCTATTCTATGCCTTTATCGGCATTGTGATGGTGGTGTCCGGTGCGCTGATGTACGGCATTGAAGGGCCGGTACACGGTTTTACCACGCTCAGCACTTCGGTCTACTGGGCTATTGTGACCGTGACCACCGTGGGCTATGGCGATATTACGCCGCACACCGCCGCGGGCAGAATTGTGGCTTCTGTACTGATATTGATCGGCTATTCCGTCATTGCCATTCCGACCGGCATTATTACCGCGCAGATGACCAGCGAGTTTCAAAAGCGTCGCCAGGAGCGCGTTTGCCCGCACTGCAAACAGCGGCATCATGAACCCAGCGCGCACTACTGCAATAGCTGCGGTACCGCGCTTCCTCAACATCAGTCGCAATAAGGCGGTATTACAGGCATAAAAAAGGGCAGCCAGGCTGCCCTTGATGTTGTTATTCTCGCCAGAGAATATGGCAAAGCTTGTGATCTTTTTCGCGACACAGCAGCACACGGGCAAAAATATCGTTCAGTTCGCCGCCGTCAGTATCCGCAAGGCCAATCACCACTTCGGCAAAGAAATCCGGGTTCAGATCGTAGTCGACATGCTCCTGCCAATCTTCGGAAGGATCGAACAGCTCAGCGCCGCCGCGTTCTTCAAATTGCAGGTTGAACAGAATAATGTCGGCCGGGTCAAGATTGTCTGCCGCCAGCTCGAGAAAAATGTCATAAGCCTGCTCGAGCGTTTCATCTTCGGTCAGACGATTATTTAAATCCATATCCATGATGGCTACCTGTTGAGTGCTGATGGGCACGTTTTACAGTAATGGGCTAAAGAAGTAAAACAGTCGCTCAGCAATACGGTGCCAGAATGGACGTTTTACCCATAAACGCGCGTCCAGTAACCGCGAGCGGGAAATATAATCATCCTGCACGGCCGCGAGATCGCTGCCGAATCCGCTGTCATCGATGACCAGGGTAATCTCAAAGTTAAGCCACAGGCTGCGCATATCGAGATTAACCGTGCCGACAAGGCTCAGCTCGCCATCGACCAGCACGCTTTTGGTGTGCAGCAGACCGCCTTCAAACTGATAGATTTTGACGCCGGCCGCCAGGAGTTCGGTAAAGAAGGCGCGGCTAGCCCAGCCAACCAGCACCGAGTCGTTTTTACGCGGCAGGATAATGCTGACATCAACCCCACGCTGTGCGGCGGTGCAGATTGCGTGCAGCAGATCGTCGCTGGGGACGAAGTACGGCGTCGTCATAATCAGGTATTCGCGAGCAGAATAGGCTGCGGTCAACAGCGCCTGATGAATCAAATCTTCAGGGAAGCCTGGGCCGGAGGCGATAGTCTGAATAGTATGCCCGCTGGCCTCTTCAAAGGGCATAATGTTAAGGTCCGGCGCAGGGGGTAATATGCGCTTACCGGTTTCAATTTCCCAGTCACAGGAATAGACAATACCCATTCCCGTGGCGATCGGCCCTTCCATTCGCGCCATCAGATCAATCCATTGGCCAACGCCGGAGTCCTGCTTAAAGAAACGCGGGTCGACCATGTTCATACTGCCGGTGTAAGCAATATAGTTGTCGATCATGATCATTTTGCGATGCTGACGTAAATCCATGCGCCGTAAAAATACACGCATCAGATTAACCTTGAGCGCCTCGACCACCTCGATGCCTGCATTACGCATCATCGCTGCCCACGGGCTGCGGAAGAAGGCGACGCTGCCAGCCGAATCGAGCATCAGGCGGCAGTGTACGCCGCGACGTGCGGCGGCCATCAGCGATTCGGCTACCTGATCGGCCATGCCGCCGGGCTGCCAGATGTAAAAGACCATTTCGATATTGTGCCGCGCCAATTGGATGTCGCGGATGACCGCCTGCATGACATCGTCGGAGTCGGTAAGCAGCTGTAGCTGATTGCCCTTCAGGCCGGCGATGCCTTGACGGCGTTCGCATAGCTTAAACAGCGAAGAGGCGACCTGGCTGTTATCGTCGGCGAAAATGTGTTTGCAGGCCTTCAGGTCGTTTAACCATTTGGCGGTGGAAGGCCACATGGCGCGCGCACGTTCCGCGCGTCGCTTGCCGAGATGCAGTTCGCCCAGCGAGAGATAGGCAATAATACCGACCAGCGGCAGGATATAGATGATCAGCAGCCAGGCCATTGCCGACGGCACGGCGCGGCGTTTCATCAGAATACGCAGCGTTACCCCGGCGATTAACAACCAATACCCCAGAATAGCCATCCAACTTACTACGGTGTACACGGTTGTCATAGTTCGAAAATCCTTTTGAATGCCAGATGTTAAGAGTTTACGCATCAGGAGACATCTGGCAAATAAAAACGCACCCAGAAAGCGCTGGTCAGCGATTAGCAAGGGGCTATAATGGAGCGTCTTTTTTAGCAAGAGCGTGAGCAATGAAGCGTAGTAGACCTGAAGTGGGGCGCTGGCGGATGCTGAGACAAGCAAGCCGCCGTAAAGCGCGTTGGCTGGAAGCTCAATCGCGTCGTAACATGCGCATCCACTCCATCAGAAAGTGCCTGGTCGGTCGGCAGCGTAACTGCCTGTTGTTCGCCATCTACGATCTCTGATGATAAAAAAGGGCACCGTCAGGGTGCCCTCTGTTTTTGCTGGTGGCTCAGCGTTAACGTCAATCAGAACACTTTTTATATTGTCGTTCGCGTATTCCGATTAAAGACGTTCCATTCCATGAATCCCCGTCCTCTCTGACGCGACGCGTATCTGTGAGTACGGCATGCTGCGTTGCGGGTGAAAATAAGATCAAGATAAGTAGATGTTTGCGGCCACTGGTCCGTTGAGACCATTGATACGACAAAACTCAACGCGGATTCCCGGTATCAGGCTTTCGGATTGACTACAATAGACTGCTGAAATGTGTAGCAGAACGTCTTTTCGACCGTCGGAAGGGGTGATAAAACCTTTACCACTGATAGCATCAAAACTTTTGACAATGCCTGTCATTTTACGAGACAAATAGATTCCTTGTTAAAAATTACGGGCAAACTATACGCTTAAAAAAAATTAAAAGCTAATGTTATGCCAGAATTTTAATCAGGACTCCTGGATGGCTAAAATAAAATTTGCTAATCCGCATAGGAAATGCATTAATGGCTGCGTAAGCTTGAAACGCAAGCAAAACGTAAAATATTCTTCTGTATAACCTTCATCGTCTGGCGCTATCGCTGATATCTCCTTCCTTTGAGTTCAACGTACAGTACTATGTGTTTATAGCAATCATCGAAATTAACATACGTAAAAGAAGTCGGTATATTTCAAGAATGATTGCAGACAAATTTGATTGCCAAATGAGGATTTTAGTTAACGCCATGAGAACATTTGGCCACCGCGTATTTTTAGATGTTCGGCGAGGATTTGAATAAACTATTGCAATACGGGCAGACTAACTGTGAGCCCTTCTGAACTCGAGTAAAACTATGCTCTGAGTTCTTCGAGCAGTTTGGGCATAGGCACTTAACCAGATAATTGCGGTTTGATTGTGTATTCTTACGTCCGGACATAGACATCTCCTGATTGAATGGACTGTCACCATACACGGTTATGCATGTGGATGCTTGTTTGTTTTAGCTTTACATCGGTATTGCCACGTAAAAGTCACATTCATAACAAAAAGTAAGTTAAACCTTCAAAAAGAGGTATATAGTATTAATTTAAATATTCATTTTAGATGCCCATGTTGCCATGGCTCTCAATATCGAATGTCAGCGTTTGATGTCTCAGAGAAAAACCCATTTGGTGCGAAGTGTATTTTTTGTAAAACCAATATGGTCTTTAATGGGTCTATGAATGCCAGTGATAAAATTCCTGGCGTGCGGCATGGCGTTTAGCACAACGGAGGACTGTGCTGGTTATCTTTTCGGATATTATCAAGCAAGATATTACTCAATACAGAGATTAGTTTGAGCAGTAATCCCCTAAGCATAAGAGGATTATTGCTTTATACTGACAATGTATAAGTTTATACGGCTAAACGCTGATTAAATTTTTGTTCCATCATATATTCTATCTTTACCCATAGATTTCGCCTGGTACAGGTAGCCGTCAGCGATAGCGATGGCATCTTCAGCTTTTTTATCGCTCAGCACGCAAACCCCGCCACTGAACGTCACTTTCAGGTTTGGCTCTCTGAATTGACGATGCTTAACTTCATTTTTCCAGTTTTCCAGCCACTTGATAGCATCATCTAAATTCACATCGGTAAAGATTACAGCAATTTCCTCACCACCGTAGCGATACAAAGTGATGTCAGATAGCCCGCACAAGCGCATTCCAAAGCTTGCAACCGTTTTGAGCACGATATCTCCGGTTGTATGACCAAAGCTATCATTAATCAGTTTGAAATTATCAATATCTATCAAGGCAAGAATGGCATTGTTATTACTGCTTTTTTTCTGAATGTCAGCGTCAAACGCACGGCGATTTTTTAAACCAGTAAGGCTGTCAGTTAACGACTCTGATTTGACGTGATCCATCTGGAGGGTGGTGTTTTTTATTTGCTCGACGAGCAGTTCGTCAGCAGCTTTCTTCTCAATAATTCCATTCTGTATGGAACCCGTAATACGGATATATATATTGTTAAGTATTGTCCTCATTGACCACCAGCAGGTGGCGAGAACAAGTAGTAAGATCGTTGTTATAATGAAAATTGGGAAGTTTTTATTATAAGCGATATTGCTGTATTCTGAACGGTCTACTTTAATCAACAGATACCAATCCGGATGGCTAATATGATAATAGTAATAATATGCCTTAGTATCGGGAAGGTAAAATGTACCATTGTACTCACCGATATTGGACATCACATCAGGAATATGCGTCAGTTCATCTTTGCTATCTGAACTGAGTACGACAGAACCCTCTCTGGTTATGAGATACTTAGTGTTCGGCAACGGTGAGGCCAGTTTCTTTAATGAGCGCTCTCCTTTGATAACATCAATGTCGAACGAAACAACACCAAAATGTTTACCGTCACTGCCACTGACCGGTAGTGACATTGAATATATTTTTCTTGATGTATTCAGGTCAGTATAAGGTTCAGTAAATACTACATCACCGGCGCTGATTTGACCTGCGATATACCATGGCCGCGTTTTATGATCGACTGAATCAGTGCTTGATGCATAAGGAACATGAACCTCTCTGTCTTCAGGAGTAGACGTAATGATTGCCAGGATGTCGGGTAGTAACCTTAGATGACTTGTCAAAAACGCCGATAATTCACCGTCACTCATTTTGCTGTTTTTTTCTTTGTATTTTTCAATAAGCTCTGATTTTAGATATAACAGAGACTCTTCGTTAGCATTTATGTCTTTCTGAATAAATGACGCAATATTTTGCGTATGCGTATTATGCAGAGAGTGATAATGTTTGAATATATGATTTTTCTGCAATAGAACTAGCACAAGACTAGAGAGAAATACGCATACGGCAAGTATCGTAAATATAAAATTTAATGGTCTCTTAAAACTTAAACTACCAATCATAAATTACTCCAGAGCTTGTTAATATCTACATCCATGCAAAATAAATGTACTTAATAAAAACGTATTTATTTTTTCGAAACCACGTTTTATTTTTATTGTAACTATATCATTGATTGTCATTAACGATCAATATTTATGTATCGATCGTTTTTGCCTATAGTTAATTTTTGTGAGCAAGCGGTCATTCAAATACGTATATCGCATTAGGCTCAGCGTGCTTTACAGCCTGAAGGGAAGAGGGGTGGTTCTTTTGGTGGAAATCAGCGGAAGATTAACTTCCTGTTATTTGGTTGGTTTGGCCTGGTGGAATGGCAATGCAGCGTTAATAACATTCACCGGAACAACCCACGCTGGGCCTCAGCCAGGATGTTTTGAAAGTCATTCAAAAAATCAGAATGCTGTGGCCTGGTAATACGCATATCTGATGATATTACAAGGAGCATCACCGGGTAGAATCCCTGAGTTGATACGGGATTTGGAGAATACGGAAAGTATGGTAAAACCAGACTGGGAGGTCATCGAGACGGCGCACTGGATCCGTAGGTGAACAATCTTATTCTTACACCGATAGCGACCTCATATATAGAAAAACCTGAAGATTTTCATCGAATATAACAACTCCTATTGCGAAAAGCAGCGCGCCTATTACCGCCATCCCGATAACGTTAAAATAGAAATTCCAGGGTTCTTTTGCGCGGTAGATATAGTATTTTTCATACGAGCCCTTGTACCAGCCAATGAAAACGCCAGTTTGGATAGCTCTTCCTGTATGACAGATATAGAAGAGGCCGCACAGACAAAAAGCCAAAGCAGCTAGCGCATCTAAAGTACTCATTCAGACAATAACCTTATCTTTCAAAATGGCAGACCAGGCACTTATACTTCAAGTATGTCATTAGCAAACAACACGTTGAACCCGGTGGAAGGCAAATCGAGGGTAAAGTTAAGGGCACAAACATTGTGTACTTGTTTGCGCCCTTAAGAATTAAAGTCAAGGCAGTGTCTTTTTTAATGTATTGTATTTATTGATTATTTATTATCAAAATACCTTTTTATACGGTTTTACCCAAACCTGCTGATAGACTCCGGCCGCCACGTACGGGTCGTCCTGGGCCCAGGACTGGGCGGCTTCAAGAGATTCAAATTCTGCAATAACCGTGGAACCGCTGAAACCTGCGGCGCCCGGATCGTTGCTGTCGACTGCAGGCATTGGGCCAGCGGTCAGCAGACGGCCTTCATCGTGCAGCAGTTGCAAACGGGCCAGATGAGCAGGGCGAACGGCAAGACGTTTTTCAAGAGAGTCGGCGACATCCTGGGCATAAATGACGTAAAGCACGGGCAGAACTCCTGTTTAAAATAGTTTGCGGATTACGGTAAGGGAAAGCGTCGGTGACTGCAATGCAAAGTTGCACTGCCGTAAAAAGAGGGAAATCGGTGCGCGCTTTTTGGGCAACTGCGGGAGAAAATTGACCGAAGATAAGATGTCTTATTGAATATGATTGCTATTTGCATTTAAAATTGAGCTCTCATTTTTCAACTGTAACGACTATGACTGCAATGACCTATGATTTACCTCGCCGGTTTCCCTGGCCGACGTTGCTCTCAGTTGGCATCCATGGCGCCGTCGTGGCCGGTCTGCTGTATACCTCGGTACATCAGGTTATTGAACTGCCCGCGCCCGCGCAGCCGATTACGGTCACGATGGTGGCCCCTGCCGATTTAGAACCGCCTCAGGCCGTGGTTCAGCCCCAGCCTGTCGTTGAACCGGAACCTGAGCCGGAACCAGAGCCTATTCCTGAAGTGCCGCAGGCGCCGGTGGTGATCCATAAACCGAAGCCAAAACCGAAACCGAAGCCAAAACCGGTGAAAAAAATTGAGCAACCGAAGCAAGAAGTGCGGCCGGTTGAATCTCGTCCGCTGTCAACGGTCAACCGCGATGCGCCACCGGCAAGTTCAGTAGCGAACAATCTTCCCGGGGCCAGCGCGCCGTCGGTGAATGCACCAACCGGTCCGCGAGCGCTGAATCGTCCTCAGCCGGGGTACCCGACGCGCGCTCAGGCGCTGCGTATTGAAGGTAAAGTGCGGGTCAAATTCGACGTGACCGCCGATGGTCGTGTGGAGAATGTGGAAATACTCTCGGCGCAGCCATCCAATATGTTTGAACGCGACGTGAAAACGGCGATGCGTAAATGGCGTTACGAAGCCGGGAAACCGGGGACGGGATTGATTATGAATATTGAATTCCGCCTGAAAGGCGTGCAGATGAATTAAGCGAAAGCCCCCGAAAGGGGGCTTTGTCGTTATACGGCGAGGACTTTATCCAGCGCCTTCTGCGCGGCGACGAAGTGCTGGCCGCCAAAAAGAATAGCGCGGTTAATCAGCGTATAGAGCTGGTAAATGGGCTGACGGTCGAGAAAATCGGTCGGAAGCGGGGACACCGACTGATAGCCATCGTAGATCTGCGGTGGGCGATCCGGATGCAGCGGCAGCATGGCCAGATCGCACTCACGGTCTCCCCAGTAGCAGGCAGGATCAAAAATGTAGGGCCCGTTCGGCCCAAGCGCGCAGTTATTTGACCACAAATCGCCGTGCAGCAGAGAAGGCTGAGGCTGATGTGCGCTCAGGCGCTGCTGCACGTGATCGACGATCGCGTCGATATCGCCAAACTCCATGCCTTTTTCCGCCGCCAGCTCGAGCTGCCAGCCGATGCGCTGCTCGGAAAAGAATGTCGACCAGCGACGCTGCCAGGCGTTGGGCTGCGGGGTAGTGGAGAGATCGTTATCAAAATCGAGACCGAACTGCGGCTGATCGCTCCACTGATGTAAGTGCGCCAGCTGTTGACCCAGCAGGAAGGCATTGTGCGCGTCCAGCGGACGAGGCGGGAGATATTCCATCACCAGGAAACTGTAGTCGCGGTCTGCGCCGACGACGAAGACCTCTGGGACAGACACCGTTTTACTGCGAGAGAGCAGCTCCAGCTGGTCGGCCTCTGCGGTAAAAATGGGCAACAATTCACGTTCATCGCACTTCACGAAAAAATCACGACCGGCATAACGCATATGCCACGCGGCGTGAATTTCTCCGCCGGGCAGTTCATTACGCAGATCGATTTCGCCACTTCCGAGTTGCTCGCCTAACAGGCTACTGATCGCTTGCCACATGATGTCTCTCCCCATGTTTTCTGCCGTATCATAAGGTTAGCGCATTACTGCCGGGTAAAAATTCGAGCTATACCGCACAACGGGTAAAAAGAATGTAGAAAGCAGAAGCGACGTAATAACGTTTCTGCTACAGACGTATGGTGACTCAACCAGCGGAGACACTCGATTGTTAACAATGGAGTTTGCTTAGCATAGTTGATTACAACAATTTAGCGACCTGCGGGTTAGCCCGCAGGGGCGTTTTCCTGCACATTTAGTGCGATTGCAGGTAGTCGTAGATCTTTTGCGTATTCTCGCGCGAGCACAGGCGGGTGCCTTGATTAAGCGTCGCGGCGCTGCCTGCTGCCACACCGTAGCGAACCATGTCCTGCAGGCTGGCGTTTTCCGCCAGTTTCAACGTCATCGCGCCGACCATGCTGTCGCCCGCGCCAACGGTGCTTTGGCTTTTAATGGGGGGCGGGACAACTTGCACGCAGCTATGCGCGTCAACGGCCAGCGCCCCTTGGGCACCTAGCGACACCACGACACGGTGGGCTTTTCCACTGCGGACCAGTTCCTGCGCGGCGTTGCGGACGTCGTCCGGCTGGCTTAAATCGCGCTGTACCAGCGCACTTAGCTCTTTTTGATTCGGTTTTACCATCTCGATATTGCCAATCTCCAGCGCGGCCGTGAGCGCCTCGCCGGAACTGTCGATAATGCAGCGTAATCCGTGCTGTTGAGCGGCACGGATCAGGGCGACAAATTGCAGCAGTGAAACGCCGGGCGGTAAACTGCCGCTGATGACTAATAACGAGCCCGGGGGAATCTGTAACACCTGCGTCTGAAGCGCCTGAATTTCGTCATCATGTAACGCAGCGCCCGGCATCACAAAACGGTACTGCTCGCCGCTGGCATCAATGTGTACGTGCAGGTTCTGACGCGTCCATTCACGCGAGGCAATGGTCACGACGGGAACATGTTCAGTCTGCAGCAGCGTAACCAGATGTTCGCCCGTTGCGCCGCCCGCCGGGAAGAGGGCGGTGGCGTTGCCGCCAAGGAAGGTTATCGCCCGTGCAACGTTAATCCCACCGCCGCCCGGTTCAAAAATGGGTGCGCTACAGCGGAGTTTCCCCTCAGGATAGATTTGCGGCGTTTGGGTCGCGCTGTCGAGAGAAGGGGCGAACGTGAGTGTGTAAATTTTAACCATAGCTATAAACTCCATTTATGAGCTAATGAGCGGCTCGAAACACATGTAGAGGTAAGTCTGGCACCTGGGTAACAATAAATAAAGCAACAACGGCATGATTTTTATAGAAAAGAGTAAATAAATGCTTACTTTTATTATGAAATAAAATGCGGTTTAAGAACGCTCTTATTCAAAAAATGACAGCAGATTAGGATTGCTATGTTATACGTGGCTTTTTATAATTTGTTGCCTTTCTATGGACCACCCCGTCGTTGATCCTCGCGAAAGTTTCCGGGACGTAAGCGTCTCCTTTTTTGTTGTACGGACTCATAATAAATGAAGCTTTTGAAGACAGTACCGGCAGCGGTTGTGCTGCTGGGGGGCGTGTTTGCGTCTGCGTATGCAACCGCCAGTGATACCGTTTTTACTGTCATGGATGACCCAACAGCCGCTAAGAAACCTTTTGAAGGTAACGTGAATGCGGGCTACCTCGCGCAATCAGGTAATACTAAAAGCTCGTCAGCCACCGCTGATACGACGCTGACCTGGTACGGCGATACGACAGCATGGTCCCTGTGGGGCAATGCCAGCAATACTTCGGCTAACGATGAACGATCTTCTGAAAAGTACGCCGTTGGCGGCCGTAGTCGTTATAACATGACGAATCAAGACTATCTGTTCGGTCAGGCCAGCTGGTTGACTGACCGCTATAACGGCTATCATGAACGAGATGTCTTCACGGCTGGTTATGGTCGTCAGTTCCTGAATGGCCCTATTCACAGCTTCCGCTTTGAATTTGGTCCAGGGGTTCGCTATGACGAATATACCGATGGCAACACGGAAACCCAGGCGCTCGGCTACGCTTCTGCTGCCTACGCGTGGCAGATGACCGACACCGCCAAATTTACTCAGGGCGTATCCGTCCTGGGGGCTGATGATACCACCGTGAACTCAGAGACCGCGCTGAACGTGGCAATCAACGCACACTTCGGTCTGAAGGTGGCTTACAACGTCACCTGGAACTCTGAGCCGCCGGAAACTGCGCCGAATCACACCGATCGCCGCACTTCTCTGACGCTGGGTTATACCATGTAATATTTATGGGCCGGTTTTCTTCCGGCCTGTATTTTCAGTTTAGCGTATTGTGTTATTCTTAAATTCAACCGCTGTTTTATTTAATTAAAAATACACTCCCTCCATAATATCTCCATATTTGCCGTTTTAGACATATATTCAGTAAATTTGACACGAATAGCTAAATATTTTGACTAGTCAAAAGTGTGATCTGGATCTAGACTATGTTCAAGGGCGAAATGATGCCTGGCAGTCTAGAGTCTTAATCCAGTTAGAGAATAAACATTATGAAAAATATCAAAATCGCATCTGCAGCTATTCTGCTGTCAGCACTCTCTTTCGGCGTATTTGCCGCCGAACCTGCAACGCAGCCAGCCCGTACCACTAACGCCACCACCGTTCAACACGTGGGGATCTCCAGCGCTTATGACGTTGAAGCGGGTTCTAACATCGCCCCCGGCTCACAGTCTACCGGCCGCTCTATGGACGACGCATTCAATGTCCATACCCTTGTTGCGGGTGAGTGGTATTAATCATTCTGTGCTGTAATAATTTGATTTAATTATTTTATACCGGCAGAGAAAACCGGGTAGAGATGTACCGGTTTTTCTTGCTGCTGTTGATATTTAGCTAATTAAGTATGTTGATATTTAAAACGATAGTTCGGATATTTTAACGGCACGTATTGTTAATTGAATCGGGTTAAGCGCATTTTTTGTATATAAATGATCTTTAACCATACTTTTTCCAACCCTCATTCTTTCCGTTTTATTATCCCCAAATCATTGCTGCCCATCGCAGCAACAGCATGGCACCACAGATAGCGATCAGCACTAGCACCATTTTCCAGTGTTTTTTTGCAAATCGATGTGTTGGCATGGTCCATTCCTTTTGGCATTGAATGCACTTAGTGTACCAGAATCTCGCACCTGGCGTATTTCCCTCTTATAGTTCTTGTGTCGTCTTATGCGGAGAACAGGTATGCGCAACCCCACCTTATTACAATGCTTTCATTGGTATTATCCCGCCGGTGGTGAATTGTGGCTGGAAGCGGCGGCGTTGGCGCCCAGCTTGAACGAAATTGGTATCAACATGATTTGGCTGCCGCCGGCCTGCAAAGGGGCGTCTGGGGGGTATTCCGTTGGCTATGACAGCTACGATCTTTTTGATTTGGGGGAGTTCGATCAGAAAGGAACGGTGGCAACCAAATATGGCGATAAATCTCAGCTGCTGGCGGCCATCGATGCCCTGAAACAACATGATATTGCGGTGCTGATGGACGTGGTCGTCAACCATAAGATGGGAGCAGATGAGAAGGAGCGTATCCGCGTACAGCGCGTGAATGCAGACGATCGTACGCAAATCGATGACGAAGTCATTGAGTGTGAAGCGTGGACCCGCTACACGTTTCCCGCGCGCGCAGGAAAATACTCGCAGTTTATCTGGGATTTCAGATGTTTTAGCGGCATTGACCATATCGAGAACCCTGACGAAGATGGCATCTTCAAAATCGTGAACGACTATACCGGCGAAGGCTGGAGCGATCAGGTCGACGACGAAATGGGGAACTATGACTATCTGATGGGCGAAAATGTTGATTTTCGCAATCAGGCGGTGGCGGAAGAATTGAAATACTGGGCACGGTGGATGCTTGAGCAGACCGGCTGCGATGGTTTTCGCCTGGATGCCGTTAAACATATCCCCGCGTGGTTCTATAAGGCGTGGATTGAGCACGTGCAGGAAGTGGCCGCCAAGCCGCTGTTTGTTGTTGCGGAATATTGGTCCCATGATGTCGAGAAATTACAGCAGTACATTGCTCAGGTTGAGGGGAAAACTCTGCTGTTTGATGCCCCATTGCAAATGCATTTCCACGATGCGTCGCGCATGGGACGCGATTATGACATGAGCCAGATCTTTACCGGTACGTTGGTTGAGGCCGACCCGTTCCATGCGGTTACGCTGGTGGCGAACCATGATACCCAGCCGCTTCAGGCGTTGGAAGCGCCGGTGGAAGCCTGGTTTAAACCGCTGGCTTATGCGCTAATCCTGCTGCGTGAAAACGGCGTGCCGTCGGTCTTTTATCCCGATCTGTTTGGCGCCCACTATGAAGATAGCGGCGGGGACGGTGAAAACTACGTTATCGACATGCCGGTGATTGAGCAGCTACACGAGCTGATTCATGCCCGCCAGCGCTTCGCCCACGGTGTACAGACCCTGTGGTTCGATCATCCGAACTGCATTGCCTTTAGTCGCAGTGGAACAGAAGATATGCCGGGCTGCGTGGTGGTGCTGTCTAATGGCGACGCCGGTGAAAAGACGCTGACGCTCGGCGAAAATTATGCCAATAAGCGCTGGAAAGATTTTCTTAATAACCGCGAGGAGTGTGTTGAAACCGACGACGCGGGGGGCGCGACCTTTACCTGTAATGGCGGTAGCGTCAGCGTGTGGGTGATGGAGGAGGTGCTGTAAGCGCCAGTCAGTCACCATCATCGCCATTGGCGGTGACGATGCGCTGCTTTTATCGTCGATAGCGGCAGTCATCGGCTGTCGTCGCCAATTCACACTTTTCTGCCAGGTCAGCGGCGTGTACACTGGTGCTTCGGTATCAGGGCGTTAATGCGGGTACATTCAGAGTACTTGTGGATGTACACACTTAGCAGAGTGAAGCTCAGAAACGCATTTAACAAACTGATATTTCTAAATACTTTTGTTTTGTATGTGCTCTTTCGTGTGGGGCACCACTGCAAATAAGGACATGAAATGCCTGTAATTACTCTTCCTGATGGCAGCCAACGCCATTACGACCACGCCGTTAGCCCGATGGATGTCGCTCTGGACATCGGCCCTGGTCTGGCAAAAGCCACCATCGCTGGGCGCGTGAACGGTGAACTGGTTGATGCATCCGACATTATTGAAAATGATGCCACGCTGTCTCTCATTACTGCAAAAGATGAAGACGGTCTGGAAATCATTCGTCACTCGTGTGCTCACCTGCTTGGACACGCTATCAAACAGCTGTGGCCTAACACCAAAATGGCGATCGGCCCGGTTATCGACAACGGTTTCTATTACGACGTCGATCTTGACCATACGCTGACCCAGGAAGACATCGACGCGCTCGAAAAACGTATGCACGAGCTTGCCGAGAAAAACTACGACGTCATCAAGAAAAAGGTCAGCTGGCATGAAGCTCGCGATACTTTCGTAAAACGTGGCGAAACCTATAAAGTTTCCATTCTTGATGAAAATATCGCGCATGATGACAAACCTGGTTTGTATCATCACGAAGAATACATCGACATGTGCCGCGGTCCGCACGTGCCGAATATGCGTTTCTGCCACTACTTCAAGCTGATGAAAACCGCAGGCGCCTACTGGCGTGGCGACAGCAACAATAAAATGCTGCAACGTATCTACGGTACGGCGTGGACGGACAAAAAAGCCCTGAATGCCTATCTGCAGCGTCTGGAAGAAGCGGCAAAACGCGACCACCGTAAAATCGGTAAGCAGCTTGACCTGTATCATATGCAGGAAGAAGCGCCGGGCATGGTCTTCTGGCATAACGACGGCTGGACCATCTTCCGTGAGCTGGAAACTTTCGTACGCTCCAAGCTGAAAGAGTACCAGTATCAGGAAGTGAAGGGCCCGTTCATGATGGACCGTGTGCTGTGGGAAAAAACCGGCCACTGGGACAACTACAAAGATGCGATGTTCACCACCTCTTCGGAGAACCGCGAATACTGCATCAAACCGATGAACTGCCCGGGGCACGTTCAGATCTTTAACCAGGGTCTGAAATCCTACCGCGACCTGCCGCTGCGTATGGCGGAGTTCGGTAGCTGCCACCGTAACGAACCGTCTGGTGCGCTGCATGGTCTGATGCGCGTACGCGGCTTTACTCAGGATGACGCCCATATCTTCTGTACAGAAGAGCAGGTGCGTGATGAAGTGAACGCGTGCATTCGTTTAGTCTATGATATGTACAGCACTTTCGGTTTTGAAAAAATCGTGGTCAAACTTTCAACGCGTCCGGAAAAACGTATCGGCAGCGATGAAATGTGGGACCGTGCAGAAGCGGATCTGGCCGTCGCGCTGGAAGAGAACAACATCCCGTTTGAATATCAACTGGGTGAAGGCGCGTTCTATGGTCCGAAAATTGAGTTTACCCTGTATGACTGCCTCGATCGTGCTTGGCAGTGCGGTACTGTACAGCTGGACTTCTCCCTGCCGGCTCGTCTGAGCGCCTCTTATGTGGGCGAAAACAACGAACGTCAGGTCCCGGTAATGATTCACCGCGCCATTCTCGGTTCACTGGAGCGCTTCATTGGCATCCTGACCGAAGAATTTGCCGGTTTCTTCCCGACATGGCTTGCGCCGGTGCAGGTTGTGGTGATGAATATTACCGATTCTCAGTCTGAATACGTTAACGAATTGACCCGTAAACTACAAAATGCAGGCATTCGCGTAAAAGCAGACTTGAGAAATGAGAAGATTGGCTTTAAAATCCGCGAGCACACTTTACGTCGTGTCCCTTACATGTTGGTCTGTGGCGACAAAGAGGTTGAAGCCGGCAAAGTTGCCGTGCGCACCCGTCGTGGCAAAGACTTGGGCAGCCTGGACGTAAACGAAGTGATTGAGAAGCTGCAACAAGAGATTCGCAGCCGCAGTCTTCAACAACTGGAGGAATAAGGTATTAAAGGCGGAAAACGAGTTCAAACGGCACGTCCGAATCGTATCAATGGCGAGATTCGCGCCCAGGAAGTTCGCTTAACTGGTCTGGAAGGTGAGCAGCTGGGTATTGTGAGTCTGAGAGAAGCAATCGAAAAGGCTGAAGAGGCTGGAGTAGATTTAGTTGAAATCAGCCCTAACGCCGAACCGCCAGTTTGTCGTATCATGGACTACGGCAAGTTCCTTTATGAAAAGAGTAAGTCTTCTAAGGAACAGAAGAAAAAGCAAAAAGTTATCCAGGTTAAGGAAATTAAATTCCGTCCTGGGACCGATGATGGCGATTACCAGGTAAAACTCCGCAGCCTGGTACGCTTTCTCGAAGATGGCGATAAGGCTAAGATCACGCTGCGTTTCCGCGGTCGTGAGATGGCCCACCAGCAGATCGGTATGGAAGTGCTTAACCGCGTCCGTGACGATCTGAGTGAACTGGCAGTAGTCGAATCCTTCCCTACGAAGATCGAAGGCCGCCAGATGATCATGGTGCTCGCTCCTAAGAAGAAACAGTAAGGCCTTCAAGTAGCAATGTCCGTGGAGCTTTCGGGCTTCACTGGCGTTGTTCGCCTATGTTTCGTTTATTAACAATGCGAAGTGGAAGTTATTAAGATGCCAAAGATTAAGACCGTACGCGGTGCTGCTAAGCGCTTCAAAAAAACCGGTGGTGGTGGATTTAAGCGTAAGCACGCAAACCTGCGTCATATTCTGACCAAAAAATCTACTAAACGTAAACGTCACCTGCGTCCAAAAGGCCTTGTTTCTAAAGGCGATCTGGGTCTGGTTATCGCGTGCCTGCCGTACGCATAAGCCGTTAACGTTTAATTTTTTTACTAAGAATATAGATACAGGAGAGCACATATGGCTCGCGTAAAACGTGGTGTAATTGCACGTGCACGTCACAAGAAAATTTTGAAACAAGCTAAAGGCTACTACGGTGCGCGTTCTCGCGTATACCGCGTTGCCTTCCAGGCTGTTATCAAAGCTGGTCAGTACGCTTATCGTGACCGTCGTCAGAAAAAGCGTCAGTTCCGTCAACTGTGGATTGCGCGTATCAACGCAGCAGCACGTCAGAACGGCATTTCTTACAGCAAATTCATCAACGGCCTGAAAAAAGCCTCTGTTGAAATCGACCGTAAGATCCTGGCTGACATCGCAGTATTCGACAAAGTAGCGTTCACCGCTCTGGTCGAAAAAGCGAAAGCAGCACTGGCATAAGCCAGTTGGAAGAGGGAGCTAGTCTCCCTCTTTTCATTTTAATCGCATCAAAACGTTGACATTTATTCCAGTAGCCCTTTCAATAAAGGTGTTACGACCCTTACCACACAAGGTAACGCAAGCATGAATGCTGCTATTTTCCGCTTCTTCTTTTACTTTAGCACCTGAATCCAGGAGGCTTGCGCGTGAAAGAAGAAACGAAAAATCAGCGCCAATAAGCCTCCGGATGGAGGCTTTTTTTGTATCTGAATTCGAGATTAAGTCCACCAAACCGGTGTCTGCACCGACATAATGAGGAAAACCATGTCACATCTCGCAGAGCTGGTTGCCAGTGCCAAGGCAGCCATTAACCAGGCTTCAGATGTTGCCGCGTTAGACAATGTCCGCGTCGAATATCTGGGCAAAAAAGGGCATCTGACCCTTCAGATGACCACACTGCGTGACCTGCCGCCAGAAGAGCGCCCGGCCGCAGGCGCGGTCATTAACGAAGCGAAAGAGCAGGTGCAGCAGGCACTGAACGCGCGTAAAGCCGATTTGGAAAACGCCGCGTTGAACGCCCGTCTGGCCGCAGAGACCATTGACATCTCCCTGCCGGGTCGTCGTATTGAGAACGGTGGTTTACACCCGGTAACGCGTACTATCGACCGTATTGAAAGTTTCTTCGGTGAGCTCGGCTTTACCGTTGCAACGGGCCCGGAAATCGAAGATGACTACCATAACTTCGATGCGCTGAACATCCCAACGCACCACCCGGCACGTGCTGACCACGACACTTTCTGGTTTGACGCCACCCGTCTGCTGCGTACCCAGACTTCCGGCGTACAGATCCGTACCATGAAAGATCAGCAGCCGCCAATTCGTATCATTGCGCCGGGCCGCGTCTATCGTAACGACTACGATCAGACCCACACCCCGATGTTCCATCAGATGGAAGGCCTGATTGTTGATAAAAACATCAGCTTTACCAACCTGAAAGGGACGCTGCACGATTTCCTGCGCAACTTCTTTGAGGAAGACCTGCAGATTCGTTTCCGTCCGTCCTACTTCCCGTTTACCGAACCGTCAGCGGAAGTTGACGTGATGGGCAAAAACGGTAAATGGCTTGAAGTGCTGGGCTGCGGCATGGTGCACCCGAACGTCCTGCGCAACGTGGGTATCGATCCGGAAGTTTACTCCGGCTTCGCCTTCGGTATGGGCATGGAACGTCTGACTATGCTGCGTTACGGCGTCACCGATTTACGTGCATTCTTCGAAAACGATCTGCGTTTCCTCAAACAGTTTAAATAAGGGCAGGGCAACATAATGAAATTCAGTGAACTGTGGTTACGCGATTGGGTTAACCCGGCTATCGACAGCGAAGCGCTGTCCGATCAAATCACCATGGCGGGTCTGGAAGTCGACGGCGTTGAAGCCGTGGCCGGCTCCTTCAATGGCGTGGTAGTGGGTGAGGTCGTTGAATGCGCCCAGCACCCGAATGCGGACAAACTGCGCGTTACAAAAGTTAACGTGGGCGGCGAACGTCTGCTGGATATCGTCTGTGGCGCGCCGAACTGCCGCCAGGGTTTGAAAGTTGCGGTCGCGACTATTGGCGCCGTACTGCCGGGCGACTTCAAAATTAAGGCCGCTAAACTGCGCGGTGAACCGTCAGAAGGGATGCTGTGCTCCTTCTCCGAGCTGGGCATTTCCGACGATCATAGCGGTATTATCGAGCTGCCGGCCGACGCGCCGCTGGGTACCGATATCCGTGAATACCTGAAGCTTAACGATAACACTATCGAAATCAGCGTGACTCCGAACCGTGCCGACTGCCTGGGCATCATTGGCGTTGCCCGCGACGTTGCGGTGCTGAACAAGCTGCCGCTCAACGCGCCGGAAATTGCGCCAGTAGCGGCAACCATCGCAGATGTGATGCCGATTGACGTAGAAGCAGCCGATGCCTGCCCGCGCTATCTGGGCCGGGTGGTCAAAGGTATCAACGTGAAAGCGCCAACCCCGCTGTGGATGAAAGAAAAACTGCGTCGTTGCGGTATTCGATCCATCGATGCCGTGGTTGATGTCACCAACTACGTCCTGCTGGAACTGGGTCAGCCGATGCATGCGTTCGATAAAGATCGCATTGAAGGCGGCATCAAAGTGCGCATGGCGAAAGAGGGCGAAACGCTGGTGCTGTTGGACGGCTCTGAAGCCAAACTTAGCGCCGACACGCTGGTGATTGCCGATCATAACAAAGCGCTGGCGATGGCCGGTATCTTTGGTGGCGAGCATTCTGGGGTGAATGATGAAACCCAGAACGTGCTGCTGGAATCGGCGTTCTTCAGCCCGCTGTCCATCACCGGACGCGCACGTCGTTATGGCCTGCATACCGATGCGTCTCACCGCTACGAACGTGGCGTTGACCCGGCGCTGCAGTACAAAGCCATGGAACGCGCTACCGCGCTGCTGATTGAACTGTGCGGCGGCGAAGCGGGTCCGATTGTTGACGTTACCCACGAAGCCTCACTGCCGAAGCGTGCAACTATCACGCTGCGTCGCAGCAAGCTGGATCGCCTGATTGGCCATCACATTGCCGATGACCAGGTGACGGATATCCTGACCCGTCTGGGCTGTGAAGTGACCGTCGGTAACGACCAGTGGCAGGCGGTTGCGCCAACCTGGCGTTTCGATATGGAGATTGAAGAAGATCTGGTTGAAGAAGTGGCGCGTGTTTACGGCTACAACAGCATCCCGAACGAGCCGGTACAGGCCGGTCTGGTGATGGGTAGCCATAAAGAAGCCAATCTGTCGCTCAAACGCGTCAAAACCATGCTTAACGACAAAGGCTACCAGGAAGTGATCACCTACAGCTTCGTGGATCCGAAGGTCCAGCAGCTGGTGCACCCTGGTGAAGAAGCGCTGATTCTGCCAAGCCCGATTTCCAGCGAAATGTCCGCGATGCGTCTGTCTCTGCTCACCGGCCTGTTGTCGACGGTGGTTTATAACCAGAACCGTCAGCAGAACCGCGTGCGTATTTTCGAGACTGGCCTGCGCTTTGTTCCGGATACGCAGGCTCCGCTGGGTATTCGCCAGGACGTGCTGCTGGGCGGCGTGATTTGCGGTAACCGCTATGACGAACATTGGAATCTGGCGAAAGAGACCGTTGATTTCTACGATCTGAAGGGCGATTTGGAATCCGTTCTCGACCTGACCGGTAAATTGTCTGAAATTGAGTTCAAAGCGGAAGCCAACCCGGCCCTGCATCCAGGCCAGTCCGCCGCCATTTATTTGCACGGTGAACGTATTGGTTTCATTGGTGTTATCCACCCGGAACTGGAACGTAAACTGGACCTGAACGGCCGTACGCTGGCGTTTGAACTGGAGTGGGACAAGCTCGCAGACCGCGTGGTTCCTCAGGCGCGTGACGTTTCTCGCTTCCCGGCAAACCGTCGTGATATCGCCGTCGTTGTGGCTGAAAATGTGCCTGCGGCAGATATTTTAAACGAATGTAAGAAAGTTGGCGTAAATCAGGTAGTTGGCGTAAACTTATTTGACGTGTACCGCGGTAAGGGTGTTGCGGAAGGCTATAAGAGCCTTGCTATCAGCCTGATTCTACAAGATACCAGCCGTACACTCGAAGAAGAGGAGATTGCCACTACCGTTGCCAAATGCGTAGAGGCATTGAAAGAGCGATTCCAGGCATCATTGAGGGATTGAACCTATGGCGCTTACAAAAGCTGAAATGTCAGAATATCTGTTTGATAAGCTTGGGCTTAGCAAGCGGGATGCCAAAGAACTGGTGGAGCTGTTTTTTGAAGAGATCCGTCGTGCTCTGGAAAACGGTGAACAGGTTAAGCTGTCCGGCTTTGGCAACTTTGATCTGCGTGACAAAAATCAACGCCCGGGACGTAACCCAAAAACGGGTGAAGATATTCCCATTACAGCCCGGCGTGTGGTGACCTTCAGACCAGGACAGAAGTTAAAAAGCCGGGTCGAAAACGCAACACCCAAAGAAGAGTAATTCTGCACTAACTAAAAAGGCCGCTGATGCGGCCTTTTTCTTTTCTGTGCGGCATTGTCACCGTAAAATCAACCGCTTCTCTACGGGCTGACGGATAACTATGCAGGTTTACGTACATCAACAGCAGCGGCGCAACCGCCGCTGGCTTGTCGGGCTGTCTCTGGCGCTACTGTGTATGCTGGCGATCAGCCTTTGCGCGGGTGAGCGCTGGATCCCGCCCGGCGAATGGCTGACCGCAAAAGGCCAGCTGTTTATCTGGCAGATTCGCCTGCCGCGAACCGCCGCCGTACTGTTGGTGGGGGCCGCGCTGGCCCTTTCCGGCGCGGTGATGCAGGCGTTGTTTGAAAACCCGCTCGCCGAGCCGGGGCTGCTGGGCGTCTCTAACGGCGCGGGCGTCGGACTTATCGCGGCGATTATGCTCGGCCAGGGCAGCCTGCCGGGATGGGCTCCCGGGCTTGCGGCCATTGCCGGTGCGCTGGTGATTACCGCGATTCTGATGCGCTTCGCGCGTCGTTACCTGTCGACCAGCCGGCTGTTGCTGGCGGGGGTGGCGCTAGGGATTATCTGCAGCGCCATCATGACGTGGGCCGTCTATTTCTCGACCTCGTTCGATCTGCGTCAATTAATGTATTGGATGATGGGCGGTTTTGGCGGCGTGGACTGGCAGCAGGTGTGGCTGATGATTGCACTATTGCCGGTGATTATCTGGGTCTGCCTGCAATCACAGCCTCTGAATCTGCTGGCGCTGGGGGAAACGTCTGCCCGCCAGCTGGGCGTGCCTATCGCATTCTGGCGCAAGCTGCTGGTGATGGCGACCGGCTGGCTGGTCGGCGTGAGCGTCGCGCTGGCTGGGGCGATTGGGTTTATCGGTCTGGTGGTGCCGCACATGCTGCGCCTGTGCGGTCTGACCGATCACCGGGAGCTGCTGCCTGCCAGCGCGCTGGCGGGAGCCTGTACGCTGCTGTTTGCCGACATTGTCGCGCGACTGGCGCTGTCGGCGGCGGAACTGCCAATTGGCGTGGTGACGGCGACGCTCGGCGCGCCGGTGTTTATCTGGCTGCTGCTCAGGTCAGGACGCTACGCGTGAATGAAAAGGCTTGCCGTCGGGCTAGCCTATCTGTCTATTATTAAAGACCGGGCGATAAGACCCCCTAACACGCTGAAATGAGGATGCTATGCAAACCACGATTCTGAACACCCCCGTGACCACCATTGACGGCGAGAACACGACCCTGGAACGCTATCAGGGCAAGGTCCTGCTGATTGTTAACGTGGCGTCGAAGTGCGGCCTGACGCCGCAGTACGAACAGCTGGAGGCGCTGCAAACGTCATTGCAGGATGAAGGCTTCACCGTGCTGGGCTTTCCCTGTAATCAGTTCCTGGGCCAGGAACCGGGCAGCGAAGAAGACATTAAAATCTTCTGCAGCGCGACTTACGGCGTAACTTTCCCGCTGTTCAGTAAAATTGAAGTGAACGGTGCAACGCGTCATCCGCTGTACAGTTTGTTGACGCGCCTGGCGCCGGTTGCCATTGCGCCGCAGGGGAGCGGCTTTTATGAGCGAATGGCGAGCAAAGGACGTGCGCCCGCGCATCCTGGTGACATCCTGTGGAACTTTGAGAAGTTCCTGATTGGCCGTGACGGACGCGTTATCGATCGTTTCTCCCCGGATATGACGCCGGACGATCCGATTCTGACGGCGGCGATTAAGCAGGCTATCGCCGAGCTATGACCACGTTGATGCAGCTTCAACACGTCGGCGAAGGCGTCCGTCTTCAGGACTTCAGCGCCGACGTGGCGCGCGGGGAAATCGTGCATCTGGTCGGGCCGAATGGCGCCGGGAAAAGCACGTTGCTGGCCAGAATGGCCGGTCTGCACCGCGGTAAGGGCGAGATTACGTTGAACGCGCAGCCGCTGGAGGCATGGCCTGCTCCCGAGCTTGCGCGCCACCGAGCCTATCTCTCCCAGCACCAGACGCCGCCTTTTGCCATGCCCGTCTGGCAATTTCTGATGCTGCATCAGCAGGGGGGGCAGCACTCGCCGCTTGCCGTCCATATTACCGATGCGCTGGGGCTGAAAAACAAGCTTGCACGCAACGTTAATCAGCTTTCCGGCGGTGAATGGCAGCGCGTCAGGCTGGCGGCGGTGATGCTGCAAATTCACCCCGCAGCGAATCCGGACGGGCAGCTGCTGTTGCTCGATGAGCCGATGAACAGCCTCGACGTATCCCAGCAGGCGGCGCTGAACAAAATGTTGGATGAACTCCGTGCCGCAGGCGTGGCTATCGTAATGAGCAGCCACGATCTGAACTACACGCTACGCCATGCCGATCGCGTGTGGCTATTATGCCAGGGGCGATGCATTGCCCGTGGTGAAACTGAAAATGTAATGCAGCCGAAGAATTTAGCTGCAGCGTATAATATGCATTTTCAGCGGCTGGACATTGCCGGTCATCAAATGCTCATTTACGATGAAGTCGGCGAAAATTAATCCAACTCCGCTTATCGGGGCGCGGATTGCTTGCCAGCCAATACGCAATGGATATAATTTATTTGCTGAATAAAAAAATAGAGGATTCGCTGGATATGCGTTTCTGGGCTCTTTTTCTCGTCGCATTCATTTTAGCAGGGTGCAGTAGCCATCGTGCACCGCCGCCGAATCCCCGGCTTGCGGATTCGATCACCGTGATTGCCAGCTTAAACGATCAGCTGCAAAACTGGCACGGTACGCCATATCGCTATGGCGGAATGAATCGTCGCGGCGTTGATTGTTCTGCGTTTGTGCTGGTGACGTTCCGTGATAAATTCGAAATGCAGTTACCGCGCGAAACGCGACAGCAGGCGAAAATTGGCACCGAAATAGACAAAGACGATCTGCTGCCCGGCGATCTGGTGTTCTTCAAGACTGGAGCAGGTGAGAGCGGGCTTCATGTCGGTATCTATGACACCGATAACAAATTTATCCATGCCTCTACCAGCCAGGGCGTGACGCGATCGTCGCTTAACAACGTCTACTGGCAGAAAAACTTCTGGCAGGCCAGGCGAATTTAATCGAAAAGAAAAGGAGGCGAAATGCCTCCTTTTCTTTTTATAGACGGCATAAATTTAATTAATCCGCCCGTATTATTCTGATTTTGTTAGGCGAGATCATAGAACTTCAGGTTGATTGTGTTAATCCATTACTTTCGATTACAATCATTATGATCCAGTGACGGACTATAAAAATAAAAAGGGACCGATGAAAGGAATAACCACCACATTCACTACCGTAGGTTTTTTGCTTTGTGACGTCAGGAACCCGGACATGACTTTTAGTGAAGGGCAGTCGCAATGATGGTATCGCTGGATAATACGTATTGTTCTCAATTGTTTTTCCTACCCGCGAGAAATAGCGACGGGCAGCTTGTCGGTCTGAAAATTGTCAGCCAGTTTAGCGGTATTGATAACGACATCCGCATTCCCACCGGCCTGGTGCTGCCGCGCCTGACGCCGCAGCAAGAAATCACTCTCTTCGAGGAAAAGCTGGCGCTGCTGAACAACTGCCAGCTGTTCTTTCTTCAGCACAATCTCAAAGCCTGGATAACGATCCCCCCTGGCCTCGTAGACGTGCTGCTGGCCGATGCTGAACTGGCCGCCAGCGCTCAGCGTTTTCCGTTTCTCGAATTAGCCGTCAGTGAAAGTTTCCCAGGGCTGAATCAAATAGACGATCAGCATCCGCTGGCGCAGCTGAGCCTGTACTTTCCATTGGTCTTAAGCGACTTTGGGTCCGGTGATGCCTCTACCCGGGCGGTGTTTAGCGGGCTGTTCAGCCGTGTCGTACTCGACCGCAACTTTGTACAGCGGCAGGCGAGATCTGCGTCATTTGAGCCGTTTATGCGCGCTATCGTGACGCAGATCCAGCCTTACTGTCAGGGAATCATGATTTCCGGCGTCGATGACGACAATACGCGTCAGCGCGTCGCGTCCTATGGCTTTAGCGGTATGCTCGGCAGCCTGTGGCCTGTCGTTGCCGAATCCTCCCTCATCACCCTCGTTCAACAATAACCCTGCTCTTACCCGGGTGTTTAACGTACAGTAACCCAATACACTACGGGCAGGAGGAACCATGAACCTGTCATTTAACACCCGCTGGCGCGACGAGCTGCCAGGTTTTTACACAGCGCTACGGCCCACGCCGCTGCATAACGCTCGCGTTATCTGGCACAACGCACCGTTGGCGCAAGAGCTTGAGATACCGGAATCATTCTTTACCCCTGCACAGGGCGCTGGCGTCTGGGGCGGTGAAGCGCTGCTGCCGGGCATGTCGCCGTTGGCCCAGGTCTACAGCGGTCATCAGTTTGGCGCATGGGCCGGTCAACTGGGTGACGGGCGGGGTATTTTGCTTGGTGAACAGCAGCTGTCGAATGGCCGTACGGTTGACTGGCACCTCAAGGGCGCAGGGCTGACGCCGTATTCACGTATGGGCGACGGCCGCGCGGTGTTACGCTCAACTATCCGCGAAAGTCTGGCTTCTGAGGCGCTGCATTATCTGGGTATTCCCGGTACTCGCGCGCTGACGATAGTCACCAGCGATACGCCGGTGTACCGTGAAACGGTCGAGTCCGGTGCGATGCTGATGCGCATTGCCGAAAGCCATATTCGTTTCGGGCATTTCGAGCATTTCTACTATCGCCACGATATCGACAGTGTGCGCACGCTGGCAGACTTCGCCATCCGCCATTACTGGCCGCACTTGCAGCATGAGGCCGACGGCTACGCACTGTGGTTCCAGGATATTGTCGCCCGCACCGCGCGGATGATTGCCCGTTGGCAAACGGTCGGTTTTGCCCATGGGGTGATGAATACGGACAACATGTCGATTCTGGGGCTGACGCTGGACTATGGTCCGTTCGGTTTCCTCGATGACTATCAGCCCGCCTTTATCTGTAACCATTCCGATCATCAGGGCCGCTACCGCTTCGATAACCAGCCCGCCGTAGGGCTGTGGAACCTTCAGTGCCTGGCGCAGGCGCTGTCTCCGCTGATTGCGGTCGATACGCTTAATGCGGCGCTCGACGACTATCAGACGGTGCTCTTCCGCGAGTACGGTCAGCGAATGCGCCGTAAACTGGGGCTGTTTAGCGAAGAAAATGGCGACAACGATCTGCTGAATGGATTGTATGCGCTGATGGAGCGCGAGGGCAGCGACTACAGCCGAACCTTCCGTCTGCTTAGCGAAACTGAGCAGCATAACGGCGCCTCGCCGCTGCGCGATGAGTTTATCGATCGTGCGGCGTTTGACGCCTGGTTTACGCAGTATCGCGCGCGCTTACAGCAAGAGCAGGTTGATGATGCGCAGCGTCAGCAGGCGATGAAGCAGGCCAATCCTGCCATTGTGCTGCGAAACTGGCTGGCCCAGCGGGCGATTGAGCAGGCGGAGAAGGGGGACTATCAGGAACTGCATCGCCTGCACGATGCGCTTCGCGATCCGTGGTGCGATCGTGACGACGAATACAGCCGTCGTCCGCCGGACTGGGGCAAACGACTGGAAGTCAGCTGTTCAAGCTAAGGGCTATTGGCTGCGCCAGCAAACGGCGGCGCAGCTATTTCGTCAGTATCAGTTTTCCTGCCTGGGTTTGACGCAGCAGATAGCGCTGCTCACCGTGTTCAATGATTAACCGGCCTTCCTGGCCCAGCAGCGTTTTGCTGTCGACCCGGCGGTCGTTGGGTAGGGGATGAGGAGTATGATCCTTTTGCGGTTCCTGCGTTGCGCACGTATCCATTTGCGTTATTTAATAATGAAAATTAATGTAACAATGATAACTATTATCAATATTCAATAAGTTAACCGCAAGTCTTATTTATTACGCAAATGAACGGCAGGAGGGAAAACACCCGCCGATGTCCGGCGGGCGGGGGCATTACAGGCGAGTCGCGACCGCGGCGGCCAGTTTTTCCAGCAGCAGTTCCGTATCTTCCCAGCTCAGGCACGGATCGGTAATCGACTGGCCGTAGGTGAGGGGCTGGTCGGCAACAATTTTTTGCGTCCCTTCACGCAGGAAGCTTTCCGCCATGATGCCGGCAATAGCCGACGAACCGTTGCGGATCTGCTGACAAATATCGTCACACACTTCCAGCTGGCGACGATGCTGCTTCTGGCAGTTACCGTGGCTAAAGTCGACCACCAGATGCTCCGGTAGATCGAACTGATGCAGCGTGTCGCAGGCGACGGCAATATCATCGGCATGGTAGTTTGGTTTTTTACCCCCACGCATAATGATATGACCATACGGATTCCCGCTGGTCTGGTAGATAGTCATCTGGCCGTTTTTATCCGGCGACAGGAACATATGGCTGGCGCGGGCGGCACGGATGGCATCGACGGCAATGCGGGTGTTACCGTCGGTACCGTTTTTAAAACCGACCGGGCAGGAGAGCGCTGAGGCCATTTCCCGGTGAATCTGGCTTTCGGTGGTGCGCGCGCCAATGGCGCCCCAGCTGATCAGGTCAGCAATAAACTGGCCGGTAACCATATCGAGAAACTCGGTTGCCGTCGGCACGCCGAGGGTATTCACCTGGAGCAGCAGTTTACGTGCCAGCTCAATGCCGTGGTTTACGCGGTAACTGCCGTTGAGATCCGGGTCGGAAATCAACCCTTTCCAGCCCACCACGGTGCGCGGTTTTTCAAAATACGTGCGCATCACAATTTCCAGCTCACCCTGGTGCTTTTCACGCAGAACCTGAAGACGGCGGGCGTAGTCCATTGCCGCATCCAGATCGTGAATTGAGCAGGGGCCGACGATCGCCAACAGACGACGATCTTCACCGTTGAGAATTTTTTCAATACGCTGGCGTGATGCGGTGACATGAGCCGCAACTTCAGGTGATACGGGGTGTCGCTGAGCAAGTTCAGCAGGCGTAATCAGGCTCTCAATTCGAGCGGTACGCAATTCATCGGTCTTATTCATGGAAGTCTCAGAAATTTGTTGCTTCGTCGGCCAAAATGCCGAGAAGTGATGCACATCACGATAAACCAATCTGCGCTTAATTCAAGCGTGGCAGGTGATGTGCGCTCAATCACAAAGCCATGATAAACAAAATTGCTGCATTGTACTAGTGTGTTAGTACATTCTGCGGCTTAATCCCATGATGTCCATGATTTTGGTAGCAATTTCTTCGACTGAGTAATTGGTGCTGTTGATCCAGGGGATCTGATTACGACGATACAGTGCCTCAACCTCAGCGACCTCCATCCGGCACTGGCGCATTGACGCATAGCGACTGTTCTCACGGCGCTCTTCACGGATTGCCGCCAGCCGTTCAGGGTTAATGGTCAGACCAAACAGTTTATGCTGTAGCGGCTTTAACGAGGCGGGCAGGACGAGGTTGTCCATGTCATCGGCAATAAACGGATAGTTGGCGGCGCGAATACCAAACTGCATCGCCAGATAAAGGCTGGTCGGTGTTTTGCCGCAGCGCGAGACGCCAAGCAAAATGACCTGCGCCTGATCGAGGTTGCGTAATGAGATGCCGTCATCGTGCGCCAGCGTGTAGTCAATGGCGGCAATACGCGCATCGTACTTGGTCAGATTACCGGGGGTGAGGCCGTGGGTTCGATGGGCAATCGGCGTAGGATCAAGCTGGAGTTCCTCCTGAAGCGGGGCCACCAGCGCCTGCACGATATCCTGACAAAACCCTTCACATTGCAGAATAATGTCACGAATTTCAGGAATAACGATCGAATAGAACACTAACGGGCGCACGCCCGTTTGCTGATAGATGGCGTCTATCTGTTCCTTCACCGCCCGTGCGCGGCTTTCGCTTTCGATAAAGGGCAGGGTAATGCTGTTGATCGCCACCGGGAACTGTGACATCACCGCATGACCGAGCACTTCGGCGGTGATCGCGGTACCGTCGGAAATATAAAATACCTGCCTGTCGACTGCGTTATCCATATTGCTTGACTCCCGTTAATTGCCTGAAAGGGTAAATTAAATTTAAACACAAGCCGCTCATCTTTGTCTTAAAAATAAAAATGAAATGGTATTTTTATTTTTAATGAAATGGTCGTTTCAATTTCCAAAAGCTGCCAATAGACCGCTGGTTACTGTGCCTTTTCAGGCTAATCAGTAGGTTATGAATAATCAGGAATCAATCCTAAAAAGTAAAAAAATAATTTGCTTACACGATTCACCGTTTTTTTCAGCGGTTTAAATATGCCAAGATATTTTGAGTAGTCAGTCGTTTCTTATCACTGCTTCTTTAAATCAAAAAAGGATTGTCTCGATGTCCAACAATGGCTCGTCACCGCTGGTGCTTTGGTACAACCAACTCGGCATGAATGATGTAGACAGAGTTGGAGGCAAAAATGCCTCCTTGGGTGAAATGATTACTAATTTGTCCGGAATGGGCGTATCCGTGCCCAACGGATTTGCCACCACTGCCGATGCGTTTAATCAGTTTCTCGACCAGAGCGGCGTGAACCAGCAGATTTATCAACTGCTGGATAACACCGATATTGACGACGTTACCGCTCTGGCGAAAGCCGGCGCGCAGATCCGCCAGTGGATCATCGACACTCCTTTCCAGAGCGAACTGGAAGAGGCTATTCACGAAGCCTATAACCAACTGGCCGCCGATAACGCCAACGCCTCCTTCGCCGTGCGTTCCTCCGCCACGGCGGAAGATATGCCGGACGCCTCGTTTGCTGGCCAGCAGGAAACCTTCCTGAACGTGCAGGGCTACGATGCTGTACTCGTGGCGGTGAAACATGTGTTTGCGTCACTGTTTAATGACCGCGCGATCTCATACCGCGTTCACCAGGGCTATGACCACCGGGGCGTTGCGCTTTCTGCAGGCGTGCAGCTGATGGTCCGCTCCGATCTGGCGTCTTCCGGCGTGATGTTCTCGATTGATACCGAATCTGGCTTCGACCAGGTGGTGTTTATCACCTCCGCGTGGGGGCTGGGGGAAATGGTGGTGCAGGGCGCGGTGAACCCGGATGAGTTCTACGTGCACAAGCCGACGCTGGCCGCGGGTCGCCCGGCGATTGTACGTCGTACCATGGGGTCGAAAAAGATCCGTATGGTCTACGCACCTACGCAGGAGCATGGCAAGCAGGTGCGTATTGAAGACGTGCCGCAGCAGCAAAGCGATATTTTCTCGCTGACCAACGATGAAGTGCAGGAGCTGGCGAAGCAGGCTGTACAGATCGAAAAACACTACGGCCGTCCAATGGACATCGAGTGGGCGAAAGACGGCCACACCGGCAAGCTGTTTATCGTTCAGGCGCGTCCTGAGACCGTTCGCTCTCGCGGGCAGGTGATGGAGCGTTACACGCTGCACTCGCAGGGGCGCATCGTTTCTGAAGGGCGTGCTATCGGCCACCGCATCGGAGCGGGCCCGGTAAAAGTCATTCAGGACATCAGTGAAATGAACCGCATTCAGCCGGGCGATGTGCTGGTGACCGACATGACCGACCCGGATTGGGAGCCGATCATGAAAAAAGCGGCGGCGATCGTCACCAACCGCGGCGGGCGTACCTGCCACGCGGCGATTATCGCCCGTGAGCTGGGGATCCCGGCGGTGGTTGGCTGCGGCGATGCCACCGAGCGTATGAAGGATGACGAAAAGGTCACCGTTTCCTGTGCCGAAGGCGACACCGGATACGTCTACGCCGATCTGTTGGACTTCAGCGTGAAAAGCTCCAGCGTGGACACCATGCCGGACCTGCCGTTGAAGGTGATGATGAACGTCGGTAACCCGGATCGCGCGTTTGACTTTGCCTGCCTGCCGAACGAAGGCGTGGGGCTGGCGCGTCTGGAGTTCATCATTAACCGCATGATTGGCGTGCACCCGCGTGCGCTGCTGGAGTTTGATGACCAGGAGCCGAAGCTGCAAAACGAAATCCGCGAGCTGATGAAAGGCTTCGACTCGCCGAAAGAGTTCTACGTCGGCCGTCTGACGGAAGGGATCGCGACGCTGGGCGCGGCATTCTATCCGAAGCGCGTTATCGTGCGTCTGTCTGACTTTAAGTCGAACGAATACGCTAACCTGGTCGGTGGCGAGCGCTACGAACCGGAAGAGGAAAACCCGATGCTGGGCTTCCGCGGTGCCGGTCGCTACGTGTCGGAAAGCTTCCGCGACTGTTTCGCACTGGAGTGCGATGCGGTGAAACGCGTGCGTAACGAAATGGGCCTGACCAACGTTGAAATCATGGTGCCGTTCGTACGTACCGTAGAGCAGGCGAAAGCGGTGGTTGATGAACTGTCGCGTCAAGGGCTTAAGCGCGGTGAAAACGGGCTGAAGATCATTATGATGTGTGAGATTCCGTCCAACGCCCTGCTGGCCGAACAGTTCCTTGAGCACTTCGATGGCTTCTCTATCGGTTCAAACGATATGACGCAGCTGGCGCTGGGCCTGGACCGTGACTCCGGCGTTGTGTCTGCGCTGTTCGACGAACGCAATGACGCGGTGAAAGCGCTGCTGTCGATGGCGATCCGCGCGGCGAAGAAACAGGGCAAATACGTAGGTATCTGCGGCCAGGGGCCGTCTGACCACGAAGACTTCGCCGCCTGGCTGATGGAAGAAGGGATCGACAGCCTGTCGTTAAACCCGGACACCGTCGTGCAAACCTGGCTGAGCCTGGCTGAACTGAAAAAATAACGCTGCGGTAACGCGCAAATCCCGGGTCAATGCACCCGGGATTTTTTTTATCGGTCAGGAGTTGCGGCCGATCACACTTCTCCAGAAAAACCAAATATCGTAAATCTGCAGGCAATTTCAACAATTGTTCCCCACCGGTCACTTCTGAATACTGAGACTTATACCTTGTGCTTACCTGAATGTTTTCGGGTATTTATCAGCGAATCAGGAGCGTGGCTATGACCCCGATTTACAAAGACCCTCAACGTCCCATCAAGGAACGCGTCGCCGATTTACTGGCGCGAATGACTCCGGAAGAGAAGTACGCTCAGATGCATGCCTGGTGGCTGGTGCTGTCACCCGACGGCAATCATCGCGAACGTACCGACATGAGCGATGAGTTTGCGGGCGTCAGCGAACAAACCGCGCTGAGCGAGCGGCTCAAGCTGGGCGTTGGGCAGATCACCCGTCCGTTAGGCACCCACATTGTCGATGCCAGAACCGGCGTGCGCGCGGCGAACCGCCTGCAAAAAATGCTGATGGAAGAGACGCGGCTGGGGATCCCTGCGCTGTTCCACGAAGAGTGTCTGGTCGGCCTGTTGTGTAAAGACGCCACGCTGTTCCCGTCATCATTAAACTACGGCTCCACCTGGGCCCCTGAGTTGGTCAAACGCGCCGCGCAGCAAATTGGCGAGGAAGCCCGCTCGACCGGCTGTAAGCAGGGGCTTGCGCCGGTGCTGGATGTCTCCCGCGACGTGCGATGGGGGCGGACGGAAGAGACCTTCGGCGAGGACCCGTGGCTGGTGGGCGTGATGGCCTGCGCCTACGTTGAGGGATTACAGGGCGAAAAACGTGACGTGCTGGCAACGTTAAAACATTATGTCGGTCACTCCTTTAGTGAAGGGGCGCGCAACCATGCGCCGGTTCATCTTGGTTTCCGGGAGCTGAACGATACCTTCCTGTTACCGTTTGAAATGGCGGTGAAACGTGCCAACGCCGGTTCGGTGATGCCCGCATACCACGACATTGACAATCAGCCGGGCCACAGCGACCGCTTCCTGCTGACCACGGTTCTGCGCGAGCGCTGGGGCTTTGACGGCATTGTGGTTGCCGATTACGGCGGCGTTAGTCTGCTGCACCAGCACCATGGTGTCTCTCACGATCCGGCTGAGTCGGCGGCGCTGGCATTTAATGCCGGTCTCGACGTTGAGCTGCCTAAGGACGATTGTGCGCGTCATTTAGCCGAGGCGGTGGCTCGTGGGCTGATTACGCCAGAAAAGATTGATGAGATTGTCGCAAGGACGTTAACGGAGAAATTCCGCCTGGGGCTGTTTGAGCATCCTTACACCGACGAACACGCCATCTCACTGCAATCGGCGACCACGCGTCAGGTGGCGCGTGAGGTCGCGACCCGCTCGATGACGCTGCTTGAGAACCGGGATGCGCTGCCGCTGTCCGGCCAACAGACCGTGGCGGTCGTTGGTCCTACGGCAGACGATCCGCTGGCGCTGCTTAGCGGCTATAGCTTCCCGGTGCATCTGATCATCAGCGATATGGTTGAGAAAACATCGCAGGTGACCACGCCGCTGGTGGCGCTGCGCGATTATCTTGGCGCAGACCGCGTACGTTACGCGAAAGGTTGCCACATCATTGAGCAACGGATGGCAGGCGCGCCGGTCTTCCCGGGCGACAGTTCTGGCAAACCGATGCAGTCTTCTCCCGTTTCGCAGGATCTGAGCCTGATTGCGGACGCGGTGCGCGCTGCGCAAGAAAGCGATGTGGTCGTTGCCTGCGTGGGCGATCTGGCCGGTCTGTTTCAGAGCGGCACGGTGGGGGAAGGGTCAGATACCGACAGCCTGAATTTGCCTGGCGTACAGCAGCAGCTGCTACAGGCGTTGGTCGATACCGGCAAGCCGGTCGTGGTGGTGATGACCGGTGGACGGCCATACAGCCTCCAGGGGCTGGAAAGCAAGGTCGCTGCGCTGATGCTGGCGTGGGCGCCTGGACAGGAAGGCGGCTGGGCCATTGCCGATGCGCTTACCGGGCGCGTCGAACCGCAGGGGCGCCTGGTGGTGAGCGTGCCTAAAAGTGCGGGCGCGATGCCGTTTTACTATAACCACAAGCTCAAAAGCGGCGGTACGCCGTTTGCGTTTCACTTTGGCGCGCGTTACCCCTTCGGCTACGGAAAAGGTTGGGGTGACTTCCACTTTGGAACGCCGGAGCTAGCGGAATCACAGGTGGCGATCGATGGCGAAATTGCCCTGCGGGTGACGGTAACCAACCGCGCCGATCGCCGCGGTAGCGAGGTGGTGCAGCTGTATGTGCGCGACAAGGTCGCCAGCTTGGTGCGTCCCCTGCAGGAGCTCAAGGCTTTCCAGCGCGTCACCTTAGCGCCGGGTGAGCAGGCAACGCTGACCTTTACGCTGCCGGTCGATATGCTCAACTTCACCTCTTATGAAGGCCAGCGTATCGTCGAACCGGGCGAATTTGAGCTGCAGGTAGGGCGCTCATCAGCGGATATTCAGGGGCGTGTAACGGTGTCGGTCATCGGTCAAACCCGGGTTCTGTCGTCAGACTGGGAAATGATGAGCCGCTGTGAAGTGGGGTATTAATCAGCTGCCCGGATGTTACGCATCCGGGTCATTACTGTGTCACAGGTAAAAAAAAAGGCCCATCGTGGGAGATGGGCAAAGACTACACACAGCAATTCTTAGTTTCACTCAGGGGATATATAAATCAAGGGGTTGATTTAATGTCTTGACGTTAATAGTAAGCATTGCCTTTTTTACCGTCGATCGGATTCGTCTCAATAGTTAAATAAATGTGAATAATATCCGGGATATGTCGCAGTTCAGAGGGGATAGCGCGGGGCGAGGGGGCGCATTAAATCAGCGTCGCTTAACTAACAAGGCGGGTTTCCCCGCCTTTGACGTGCTTATGGTTTCGGATAGTTATTCTTTTCCAGCTCGCTGAGCTCTTCCAGAACGTCATCCGGGTCAGTCGATGGCGGGGGAACTTCGTGCAGCCAGGCATCAAACAGACGCCACGAAACGGCCAGCAGTACCGGCCCGATAAACAGGCCAATCATACCAAAGGCGACCAGGCCGCCGATCACGCCGGAGAGAATCAGGATCATCGGCAGGTCGGCACCCATACGAATCAGCATCGGGCGAATGACGTTATCCATGGTACCTACCACGCAGCTCCACACCAGCAGCACCGTGCCCCAGGTGGTGTCCCCGGTCCAGTAGAGCCAGATAATACATGGCACTAACACGATCAGCGGCCCAAGCTGCACCAGGCAGGAGAAAATCATCACGACGGTCAGCAGCGTTGCGTAGGGTACGCCAGAGATACCCAGGCCAATCCCGCCCAGCACGGCCTGTACCAGCGCCGTGACCACTACGCCCAGCGCGACCGCGCGAATCGCCTGGCCGGCCAGCAGCACCGCCGCATCACCGCGCTTGGCAGCGAGGCGGGTCGCAAAATAACGCATCCCGAAAGCGACCTTTTCCCCCTGCCAGTACAGCAGGGCGCTAAACAACAGCATCAGCCCGCTGTGCAGCAGGAACCGACCCACGTGGGCCGCTTGACCGACAAACCACGTGGTTGTGGTGCCGATATAAGGGCGAACCTTTGCCATCAGCGCGGTGCCGCCCATATCGAGCAGGCTGTGCCAGCCGCTGTACAGGCGATCGCCGATAAACGGAATGCTGTTCAGCCAGGCGAGGTCCGGCAGGGTTAAGGTGCCGCTGGTGATGGCGTGAATCAGCGGCGTGCTGCCATCAACCAGGCTGTTGACCAGCAGCGCAATCGGAATAACGAACAGTAAAAAAAGCAGTAACGTCATGACCAGCACGGCAAGGCCGCGTCGGCCAAAAAGTACGCGCTGGAACCAAAGCAGCACCGGCCAGGTGGCAATGACGATGGTCGCCGCCCAGGCGAAGCCCAGAATAAACGGCTGAACAATCCATAAACAGGCGATGATCATCAGCGCTAAAAACAGCACCGATAGCAGTATTTGTGGAATATCACGAGGCCGAGGGATGGTGTTCATAAATGCGTTTTACCTTCTGTTGCTCGTCAGCGGACTGACGCAGCGTAAATCCGTTCATTGATAGCAATATCAATAAATTCCCGGCGCTGATTCTGCGACAAAAACTCCCGGGCGTATAAGAAAAAAATGTGATAAAACGATAACGGCACGACGCAAACGATTAATTATTTATACACCGTCTTTTTGCCGTTTGCTGCGAATGCGCAAATCGGCAACATACGGTGCGTACAACACAACATTCAGAAAGGGTCAAGCGTAATGATCCCACAGATTTCCCAGGCACCCGGCGTAGTACAGCTGGTGCTGAATTATTTGCAGGCACTGGAGCAACAAGGTTTTACCGGCGATACCGCCACCCGCTACGCCGACAGGCTAACGATGGCGACCGATAACAGTATCTACCAGCTGCTCCCGGATGCGGTGGTATTCCCGCGCTCCACCGCCGATGTCGCGCTGCTGGCTCGTCTGGCGGCGGAAGAACGTTTTCAATCCCTGGTTTTCACCCCGCGCGGCGGCGGCACCGGCACTAACGGGCAGTCGTTGAACCAGGGCATCATTATTGATATGTCCCGCTATATGAATCGCATCATTGAAATCAACCCTGAAGAGGGCTGGGTGCGCGTCGAAGCGGGTGTGATTAAGGATCAGCTTAATCAATATCTTAAGCCCTATGGCTACTTTTTCTCGCCTGAACTGTCGACCAGTAACCGTGCAACGCTGGGCGGGATGATCAATACCGACGCCTCCGGGCAGGGTTCGCTGGTGTACGGTAAAACCTCCGATCACGTGCTGGGCGTGCGCGCCGTGCTGCTGGGCGGCGATATTCTGGATACTCAACCGGTGCCGATCGCGCTGGCCGAAACGCTGGCCAAACAGCAGTCGGCGGTAGGGCGAATCTATCGCACCGTGTTTGAACGCTGTCGCGGTAACCGCCAGCTGATCCTCGACAAATTCCCCAAACTCAACCGCTTCCTGACCGGCTACGACCTGCGTCACGTCTTTAACGATGAGATGACCGAGTTTGACCTGACCCGCATTCTTACCGGTTCGGAAGGGACGCTGGCGTTTATTACCGAAGCGCGTCTGGACATTACGCCGTTGCCGAAGGTGCGCCGGCTGGTCAACATTAAATACGACTCCTTCGACTCGGCGCTGCGCAACGCGCCGTTTATGGTAGAAGCGCGCGCGCTGTCGGTTGAAACCGTTGACTCTAAGGTGTTGAACCTCGCGCGGGAAGACATCGTCTGGCATTCCGTGAATGAACTGATTACCGACGTTCCCGACAAAGACATGCTCGGGCTCAATATCGTGGAGTTCGCCGGTGATGACGATGCGCTGATCGAAGGCCACGTCAGCGCACTGTGCCAGCGTCTGGATGAACTCATCAGCCAGCAAGAAGGCGGCGTGATTGGCTGGCAGCGCTGTAACGAACTGGACGGTATCGAACGTATCTATGCTATGCGTAAAAAGGCCGTCGGCCTGCTTGGTAATGCAAAAGGCGCGGCCAAGCCGATTCCCTTTGCCGAAGATACCTGCGTGCCGCCGGAGCATCTGGCGGACTATATCGTTGAGTTCCGCGCGCTGCTCGATAGCCACGGCCTGAGCTACGGCATGTTTGGCCACGTGGATGCGGGCGTACTGCATGTGCGTCCAGCGCTGGATATGTGCGACCCGCAGCAGGAGATTCTGATGAAGACGATCTCCGATGAGGTGGTGGCGCTGACCGCGAAATACGGCGGTCTGCTGTGGGGCGAGCACGGTAAAGGGTTCCGCGCCGAGTACAGTCCCGCCTTCTTCGGCGAGCAGCTGTACGGCGAACTGCGGAAGGTGAAAGCAGCATTTGACCCGGACAACCGCCTGAACCCGGGCAAAATCTGCCCGCCGGAAGGTATTGATGCGCCAATGATGAAAGTCGATGCGGTGAAGCGCGGCACTTTCGACAGGCAAATTCCGGTCACCGTGCGTTCGGCGTGGCGTGGCGCGATGGAGTGTAACGGCAACGGTCTGTGCTTCAACTTTGACGCTAAAAGCCCAATGTGCCCGTCGATGAAGATCACCAACAACCGGATGCACTCACCAAAAGGCCGTGCGACCCTGGTGCGCGAATGGCTGCGCCTGTTGGCCGACCGCGGCGTCGATCCGCTGCTGCTGGAAAAAGAGCTTCCGGAGAAACGCGCCAGCCTGCGTGCGCTGGTCGAGCGCACCCGTAATAGCTGGCATGCGCGCAAGGGCGAGTATGATTTTTCGCATGAGGTTAAAGAGGCCATGTCCGGCTGTCTGGCCTGCAAAGCCTGTTCAACCCAGTGCCCGATTAAAATCGACGTGCCGGAGTTTCGCTCCCGCTTCCTGCAGCTCTACCACACGCGCTATCTGCGCCCGGTGCGCGATCATCTGGTCGCGACGGTGGAAAGCTACGCGCCGCTGATGGCCCGCGCGCCGAAAACCTTTAACTTCTTTATGAGCCAGCCGCTGGTGCGTAAGCTGTCGGAAAAACACATCGGCATGGTCGATCTGCCGCTGCTTTCCGCGCCGTCGCTGCAAAAGCAGATGGTGACGCACCGTTCTGCCAATATGACGCTGGAGCAGCTGGAAACGCTCACTCCGGCGCAAAAAGCGCAGACTGTGCTGGTTGTACAGGATCCCTTCACCAGCTATTACGATGCTCAGGTAGTGGCCGATTTTGTCCGGCTCATCGACAAGCTTGGCTACCAGCCGGTGCTGCTGCCGTTTTCACCGAACGGCAAGGCACAGCATATTAAAGGCTTTGTTACCCGTTTCACCAAAACGGCGCAGAAAACCGCCGACTACCTGAACCGGGTGGCGGCGCTGGGGATGCCGATGGTAGGCGTCGATCCGGCGTTGGTGCTGTGCTATCGCGACGAATACAACCAGGTTCTGGGCGACAAACGTGGCGACTTCAACGTGATGCTGGTGCACGAATGGCTGCCGCAGGCGCTGGCACAACGTGAAAGCCCGCCGCCGTCGGGTGAGGCCTGGTATCTGTTCGGCCACTGCACGGAAGTGACCGCGCTGCCGACGGCACCGAAACAGTGGGCGTCTATCTTTGCGCGCTTTGGCGCCACGCTTGAGAACGTTAGCGTCGGCTGCTGCGGTATGGCGGGCACCTACGGCCATGAAGTGAAGAATCACGCCAATTCGTTGGGCATTTATGCGCTATCGTGGCAGCAGGCGATGCAGCGCCTGCCGCGCAACCGCTGTCTGGCAACCGGCTATTCCTGCCGCAGCCAGGTGAAGCGCGTTGAAGGTAACGGCGTACGCCATCCCCTGCAGGCTTTACTGGAGATTATCGGATGATCTGGAGACGGCAAACCACGCTGGAGGCATTGAACGCGATGGGCGAGGGCAATATGGTCGGGCTGCTGGATATTCAGTTCGACAGTATTGGCGACGATTCGCTGGAGGCCACCATGCCGGTAGACCACCGTACTCATCAGCCGTTTGGCCTGCTGCATGGCGGCGCGTCGGTGGTGCTGGCTGAAACCCTCGGGTCGGTGGCTGGATATCTGTGTACGGAGGGCGATCAGCGGGTGGTGGGTCTGGAGGTGAATGCCAACCATATCCGCTCTGCGCGCAGCGGGCGGGTTCGTGGAGTGTGCAAAGCGCTGCATGCCGGGCGGCGCCATCAGGTCTGGCAGATTGAAATCTTCGACGATGAAGGGCGGCTTTGCTGCTCCTCGCGGCTGACGACGGCAGTCGTATAAGCCCTCAGGCAAAACGCGCTTCCCTGTGGGGAGCGCGTTCAGATGGCTCACAAACCAGCCCGCGCTGTGCCGGATGGCGTCGCAAGCGACTTATCTGGCCTATAACGGATGTCGATTTCAATCAGTGACGCCATCCACGTAGGCCTGATAAGCGTAGCGCCATCGGGCTTTCGGACGTGGTCATCAGTCTTAACGCACTTACGCCTCGATCGGCGTTAAATATTCCAGCCGTAGCGGCTCGGCCAGCAGAGTATCCATTTGCCCAACAAACGCCTGAAAGTGCGCCTGCGATACATGATGGTCCAGCGCAGCCTGGTCGCGCCAGCGCTCGTGCATGTAAAATGTCTCTGGTTCATCGCGCCGTTGAAACAGCGCGTACTCGAGGTTGCCTGGCTCCTCACGCGTGGGTCGCAGCAGAGCGCTTAGCGCCTCGCGCAGCGCCTGCGTTTTTCCCGGTTGGGCCTTCAGCGCGGCAAGTATCGCGATCATCCTAAAACCCCTCCAGCACGATTTTTCCAACCGCGCGGCCGGTTTCGAGCTGAGCGTGCGCCCGTTGCAGGTTTTCAGCGTTAATCACGCCGTAATGCTCGCCCAGCGTGGTGCGAATAACCTGAGTATCTATCAGCGTCGCCACTTCAGACAGTAAACGGTGCTGTGCATCCATGTCTTTGGTCTCAAACATTGAACGGGTGAACATAAACTCCCAGTGCAGCGAAAGACTTTTTAGCTTCAGCGGCACCACGTCGAGGTGCTCCGGGTCATCAATGAGCGCCAGTTTTCCCTGTGGGGCCAGCACGTTAATAAGCTCTAAATAGTGTTCTGCCGTATTATTCAGGCTGGCAACGTGCGTGACGGCGGGGACGCCAATGCGTGCCAGCTCGTCGCTCAGCGGTTGACTGTGATCGATAACATAGTGGGCGCCAGCCTCACGCACCCACTGCTGACTGGCTGGGCGAGACGCGGTACCGATGACCGTCATGTTCGTCAGTTTACGGGCAAGCTGAGTCAGAATAGAGCCGACACCGCCCGCCGCGCCGACAATGAGCAGCGTATCGCCCTCATTGCCGCCGCGGGCAACGCCCAGACGGTCGAACAACAGTTCCCAGGCGGTAATGGCGGTCAGCGGCAGCGCGGCGGCTGCGGCGTTATCCAGGGTACGCGGCTTCAGTGCGACGATACGTTCATCCACCCGCTGAAATTCGCTGTTGCTGCCAGGACGACCGAGTGCGCCGGCATACCAGACTTCATCGCCGGGGGTGAAAAGGGTCACACGTTCGCCGACGGCTTTGACGACGCCAACGGCATCCCAGCCGAGCACGCGCGGCGTCTCGCCTGAAAAACCGGCGCGCACTTTAGCATCGACGGGGTTGACGGAAATCGCTTTGATCTCCACCAGCAGGTCGTGGCCCGCAGCTTGTGGAACGGGCAGGGAAATCTCTTGAATAAACGGAATGTTGCTGCCGTCTGCGGCGGCTCTGGTAATGGCAAAGGCTTTCATCATGGCTCCAGGTCTGATTTGTCTTACCCGGATAATAAAAATAAGCGATGAAGAGAAAAACGGCGTCGCGGCGATAAGACTTATACGCAAACCGCGAAAATCACGCCGTGGGCTAACGATGTTCGAAGAAAATTTCTTCCTCTTCCATGCGTTCTTCAATCTGCCGGGTCACGCGCTGTAGCGCCGCCAGATGCTTTTCCGCCGCTTGCTCAATGGTCATCGCCTTCGCGATATAGACCAGATTCAGGCAGCCGATAACCCGCGCCTGGCTTCGTACCGGTACGGCGATGGAGGCGATTTTTTGCTCCAGCTGCCAGCCCTGAAAGTTTTCGCCGTAGCCGTTTTTCCGCGTACGTTCGAGTATCGCGTGCAGTTTTTCCGGCTCGCGGGCCAGTTGGTATTCCTCTTCCGGGCGGGCGGCCAGCATTTCAATAATGGGCTGACGCTCATGCTCAGGCGAAAAAGCCAGCCACGTCAGGCCAGACGCGGTCAACAGCAGCGGCAGGCGTCGGCCCACCATGGCGCGGTGGAAGGAGAGGCGACTAAAACGGTGGGTGGTTTCCCGTACGACCATGGCATCAACGTCGAGCGTGGTTAAATCGGTGGGCCAAATGACCTCGCGCAATAATTCTCCAAGTAGCGGCGTTGCAAGTGCAGAAATCCAATGTTCGTCACGAAATCCCTCACTTAACTGCCGCACTTTCATCGTCAAACGGAAGCTATCGTCTGACAAACTGCGCCGCACGTACCCCTCCTCCTGAAGGGTCTCCAGCAGCCTGCGTACGGTGGTGCGGTGCAGGCCGCTAAACTCCGCCAGCGTCGCGGTTGACGCGCCTCCGTCGAATTTATTTAACAAATTAAGTAACAATAAACCCCGCGTTAATCCCCGCACGGTTTTGTAATCGGTCGCCTCGTTATTCTTCATATTTCCTGACATTTTTATATCTAAAACAACGTTGTGCACCTGGTGCACATCCTGGTCTGTTTTGATTGTAGCCTAAATTCCCGGACATATACTGCGCTCATTATAAAAATATGTTTACAACAAATTAACAGTCGAGCATGTGCGTTAACAGCACCAACCCGGCTGGTCCGATTCGTGAGGTATTGAAGATGACAACATCAAATCCGGATATTCAACCTGCAGTACAACACCATGTTCAGGTCGCTATCGCTGGCGCGGGTCCGGTAGGGCTGATGATGGCGAACTACCTGGGACAGATGGGCGTGGAGGTGCTGGTTGTCGAGATGCTGGATAAATTAATCGACTATCCGCGCGCCATCGGCATTGATGATGAAGCGCTGCGCACCATGCAGTCTGTCGGGCTGGTCGATAACGTGCTGCCACACACGACGCCGTGGCATGCCATGCGTTTCCTGACCCCGAAAGGCCGCTGCTTTGCTGATATCCAGCCGATGACCGACGAATTTGGCTGGTCGCGCCGCAACGCGTTTATCCAGCCGCAGGTCGATGAGGTGATGTATCAAGGCCTGAGCCGTTTCCCGAACGTGCGCTGCCTGTTCTCCCGTGAACTGGAGGCGTTCACCCAAAAAGGTGACACCGTCACCATTAATCTGAAAGGCCCGGAGGGCGAACGTGAAACCGTACAGGCTAACTGGCTGGTGGCCTGCGACGGTGGCGCCAGCTTTATTCGCCGTACGCTGAACGTACCGTTTGAAGGTAAAACGGCGCCCAACCAGTGGATCGTGATTGATATTGCTAATGACCCGCTGGCTACGCCGCACATCTATTTGTGCTGTGACCCGGTGCGCCCTTACGTGTCGGCAGCGCTGCCGCACGGCGTGCGCCGCTTTGAATTTATGGTGATGCCGGGCGAAACCGAAGCCCAGTTGAGCGAGCCGGAGAATATGCGTCGCCTGCTCAGCCAGGTGCTACCGGATCCGGATAACGTCGAGCTGATTCGCCAGCGTGTATATACCCATAACGCCCGTATCGCAGAACGCTTCCGTATCGATCGCGTGCTGTTGGCCGGTGATGCGGCCCACATCATGCCGGTCTGGCAGGGGCAAGGCTACAACAGCGGTATGCGCGATGCTTTCAACCTGGCATGGAAGCTGGCGATGGTGGTCAACGGCAAAGCGGGCGAGACGCTGCTGGACACGTATCAGCAGGAACGCCGCGACCATGCCAAAGCCATGATCGATCTCTCGGTGACCGCTGGCAACGTACTGGCACCGGCAAAACGCTGGCACGGGACGGTGCGTGACGGCATCTCCTGGCTGCTGAACTACATTCCACCGGTAAAACGCTACTTCCTGGAAATGCGCTTTAAACCCATGCCGCAGTACCGCGAAGGCGCGCTGTTGCTGGAAGCTAACGCTAAAAATTCACCGGTCGGCAAGATGTTTATCCAACCGAAAGTGACCCGCGAAAACGGTGAAGTGGTGCTGCTGGATGAGGTTATTGGACCGAAGTTTGCCGTGATTGCCTGGGGCTGCAACCCGCTGTGGGGTATGAGCGACAGTCAAATCGCGCAATGGCGCGCGCTGGGAACCTGTTTTATTCAGGTGGTGCCGGATGTGCAGATCCGTACGCCGCAGGACAATTTCACCGGTGTGATACGTCTCGGTGATAGCCAGAATCGGCTGAAAACATGGTTTGCGGCGCAGAACGCTTCCCTGGTGGTGGTACGCCCGGACCGCTTTGTTGCTGCGCTGGCTATACCACAGACGCTGAATACAACCCTCGACCAACTTGCTCAGGCGATGGCGCTGACCCCCGCGACATCGGGTCTGGCTGAAGAGAAGGTGGCCTGAAATGAATGCATACCTGCACTGTCTTTCCCACACGCCGCTGGTGGGCTATGTCGACCCCGCACAGGAGGTGCTGGACGAAGTTAACGGCGTGATTAGTGAAGCGCGCGCGCGCATTGCGGCATTTGACCCGGAGCTGGTGGTGCTGTTCGCACCGGACCACTACAACGGCTTTTTCTATGACGTCATGCCGCCGTTTTGCTTAGGCATCGGCGCCACCTCCATCGGCGACTTTTCCAGCGCGGCAGGGGTATTGCCGGTTCCGACGGTGCTGGCGGAAGCCTGCGCTCACTCGGTGATGAAAAGCGGTATCGATCTGGCGGTTTCCTACTGTATGCAGGTCGATCACGGTTTTGCCCAGCCGCTGGAGCTGCTGCTTGGCGGGCTGGACAAACTGCCGGTACTGCCGGTGTTTATCAATGGCGTCGCCACGCCGCTGCCGGGTTTCCAGCGTACGCGCATGCTGGGCGAGGCCATGGGGCGCTTCCTGTCGACGCTGAATAAACGGGTGCTGATCTTAGGATCCGGTGGCCTGTCGCACCAGCCGCCGGTACCGGAGCTGGCGAAGGTGGACGCCCATATGCGCGATCGCCTGCTCGGCAGCGGTAAACAGCTGCCGCCCGACGAGCGTGAGCTGCGCCAGCGTCGGGTCATTGAAGCGGCTGAACGCTTTGTTGAAGACCAGAAAACGCTGCACCCGCTGAACCCCATCTGGGACAACCAGTTTATGACGTTGCTGGAACAGGGCCGCCTGACGGAGCTCGATGCTATCAGCAATGAAGAACTTTCGGCGATCGCCGGCAAATCGACCCACGAAGTGAAAACCTGGGCTGCGGCGTTTGCCACGCTTGCCGCCATGGGGCGCTACCGCGCCGAAGGCCGCTACTATCGGCCGATCCCGGAATGGATCGCCGGCTTTGGCTCACTGAGCGCCATGACAACGAATTGATTAAGCAGGAGATTATGATGAGCTATCAACCACAAACCGAATCTGCAACCAGCCGTTTTCTTAACGTGGAAGAGGCCGGACAAACGCTGCGCATCCACTACAACGACTGCGGCCAGGGCGATGAAACCGTCGTGCTGCTGCACGGTTCCGGACCGGGGGCAACCGGCTGGGCGAACTTCAGCCGCAATATCGATCCGCTGGTGGAGGCGGGCTATCGCGTACTGCTGCTGGACTGCCCGGGCTGGGGCAAAAGTGACTCGATCGTGAACACGGGCTCTCGCTCCGATTTGAACGCCCGTATTCTGAAAAGCGTGGTCGATCGGTTGGATATCGAGAAAGTACACCTGCTCGGTAACTCTATGGGTGGGCACAGCGCGGTGGCCTTTACGCTGACCTGGCCTGAACGCGTCGGCAAACTGGTACTGATGGGCGGTGGCACCGGCGGCATGAGTCTGTTCACACCGATGCCGACGGAAGGCATCAAGCTGCTGAACGCGCTGTATCGCGAACCGACCATCGAAAATCTCAAAAAGATGATGAGCATTTTCGTTTATGACACTCGCGATTTGACCGACGCGCTGTTTGAAGCCCGTCTGAACAACATGCTGTCGCGCCGTGACCACCTGGAAAACTTTATTAAGAGCCTGGAAGCCAACCCGAAACAGTTCCCGGATTTCGGCCCGCGGCTGGGTGAAATTAGCGCGCCGACCCTGGTGGTCTGGGGGCGTAACGACCGTTTTGTCCCGATGGATGCGGGCCTGCGACTGCTCTCCGGGATTGCCGGTTCCGAACTGCATATTTACCGCGATTGCGGCCACTGGGCACAGTGGGAGCACGCAGAGGCGTTTAACCAGCTGGTGCTGAATTTCCTGGCGCGTCAATAAGGAGCCGCAATGTCTACCGATTCTTTGGCCACACTGGCCGCCGCGCTGCGCGAAGCAGAACGCACCGGGGTGGCGATCGCGCCGCTGCGCGAGATGATTGGTCTCGATAACGCCGAAGCCGCGTATGCCATTCAGCGCCTGAACGTCGAATTTGGTGTGGCGCAGGGCCGCCGCATCGTGGGGCGCAAAGTGGGTTTGACCCACCCGAAAGTCCAGCAACAGCTGGGCGTCGACCAGCCGGATTTTGGCACCCTGTTTGCGGATATGTGCTACGGCGATAACGAGACCATTCCCTTCGACCGCGTGCTGCAGCCGAAGATTGAAGCCGAGATCGCCCTGGTGCTGAACCGCGATCTGCCGCATGCCGACACCACCTTTGATGAACTGTATAACGCCATTGAGTGGGTTGTCCCGGCGCTTGAAGTGGTGGGCAGCCGCGTGCGCGACTGGTCTATTAAGTTTGTTGACACCGTCGCCGACAACGCCTCCTGCGGCGTGTACGTGGTCGGCGGCCCGGCGCAGCGTCCAGCCGCGCTGGACCTGAAAAACTGCGCGATGACCATGACCCGCAATCACGAAGAGGTGTCCAGCGGTCGCGGCAGCGAATGTCTGGGTCACCCGCTGAACGCCGCCGTCTGGCTGGCGCGCAAAATGGCCAGTCTCGGCGAGCCGCTACGTGCGGGGGATATCGTACTCACCGGCGCACTGGGGCCGATGGTCGCGGTCAAACCGGGCGATCGTTTTGAGGCGGTTATCGAGGGCATTGGCTCGGTTGCCGCGACCTTTTCAGAGCAAGAAGGAAGTCAGTCATGAGCAAATGTAAAGTCGCCATTATCGGTTCAGGCAATATCGGCACTGACCTGATGATCAAAATTCTGCGTCACGGTAAGCATCTGGAGATGTCGGTGATGGTTGGCATTGATCCGAACTCTGACGGCCTGGCGCGTGCGGCGCGTATGGGCGTCGCCACCACTCACGAAGGGGTGAGCGGATTAATGGCGATGGCGGAATTTGCCGACATTGATATCGTATTCGGTGCCACCAGCGCGGGCGCGCACGTGAAAAATGACGCCGCGCTGCGTAAGGCAAAGCCGGGTATCCGCCTGATTGACCTGACGCCAGCGGCGATTGGCCCGTACTGCGTGCCGGTCGTTAACCTCGACAAAAATCTGTCGCAGGGCAACGTCAACATGGTGACCTGCGGCGGCCAGGCTACCATCCCAATGGTGGCGGCGGTTTCCCGCGTGGCAAAAGTTCACTACGCGGAAATTATTGCCTCTATCTCCAGCAAATCCGCGGGCCCGGGCACCCGCGCGAATATCGACGAGTTTACGGAAACAACGTCGCAAGCGATTGAAGTGGTTGGCGGTGCGGCGAAGGGGAAAGCGATTATTATCCTCAACCCGGCCGAACCGCCGGTGATGATGCGCGACACGGTATACGTGCTGAGCGAAGCGGCCTCGCAGGCTGAAATTGAGGCTTCTATCGAAGCGATGGCGGCAGCGGTACAGGCCTACGTGCCGGGCTACCGTCTGAAGCAAAAAGTGCAGTTCGAGGTTATCCCGCAGGATAAACCGGTGAACATTCCCGGCGTGGGTCAGTTCTCCGGGCTGAAAACGGCCGTGTATCTGGAAGTCGAAGGTGCCGCTCACTATCTGCCGGCCTACGCCGGAAACCTCGACATTATGACCTCGGCGGCAATGTCTACCGCTGAAAAAATGGCCCAAACGCTGGTTAAAGTGGCAGGAGAAGTCGCATGAACGGTAAAAAACTCTATATCTCAGATGTGACGTTACGCGACGGGATGCATGCCATCCGCCACCAGTATTCGCTGGACCATGTTCGGCAGATAGCCAGGGCGCTGGACGATGCGCGCGTCGACTCGATTGAAGTTGCGCACGGCGACGGCCTGCAGGGATCCAGCTTTAACTACGGCTTTGGCGCGCACAGCGATATCGAGTGGATCGCTGCAGCGGCGGAAGTGGTGCAACATGCCAAAATCGCCACGCTACTGATCCCGGGCATCGGCACGCTGCACGACCTGAAAAATGCCTATCAGGCAGGGGCCCGCGTGGTGCGTGTGGCGACGCATTGCACCGAAGCAGACGTTTCCGCGCAGCATATTGCCTACGCCCGCGAACTCGGGATGGACACCGTCGGTTTTCTGATGATGAGCCATATGACCACGCCGGAAAATCTGGCGAAGCAGGCAAAACTGATGGAAGGCTACGGCGCAACCTGTATTTATGTGGTGGACTCCGGCGGCGCAATGAACATGAACGATATTCGCGATCGCTTCCGCGCGCTGAAAGAGGTGCTTAAACCGGAAACGCAAACCGGTATGCACGCGCACCATAACCTGAGCCTTGGCGTTGCCAACTCGCTGGTGGCGGTAGAAGAGGGCTGTGACCGTATTGACGCCAGCCTTGCGGGAATGGGTGCCGGTGCCGGTAACGCGCCGCTGGAAGTGTTTATCGCCGCCGCTGACAAGCAGGGCTGGCAGCACGGTACTGACCTGTATGCGCTGATGGCGGCGGCGGACGATCTGGTGCGTCCGTTACAGGATCGTCCGGTACGCGTCGATCGTGAAACGCTGGCGCTCGGCTATGCCGGCGTCTACTCCAGCTTCCTGCGTCACAGCGAAGTGGCAGCGGCGCGTTATGGTCTCAGCGCGGTTGATATCCTGGTTGAACTGGGCAAACGCCGAATGGTGGGTGGCCAGGAAGACATGATCGTCGACGTGGCGTTGGATCTGAAAGCCAAAGCGCAGGCTTGATAACGATCCGGTCGGCAATGTACTGACCGGGCGAACGAAAATGAAAAAATAACGCGGCCGGCAACGTATCGGCCGCCTTTCACCTGTTCTCTACAGAAGGTAGCACGATGTCGAATATTACTCACGTTTCCTCACCGCCGAAAACGTCCCGCCTGATGCAGACCGTCGGGCTTTGCTTTTTGGTCGCCCTGATGGAAGGGCTCGATTTACAGGCCGCGGGTATTGCTGCGGTGGGCATTGCCCAGGCATTCTCGCTGGATAAAATGCAGATGGGCTGGATTTTCAGCGCCGGGATACTGGGTCTGCTGCCGGGGGCGCTGTTTGGCGGTATGCTGGCCGACCGACATGGCCGCAAGAAGGTGCTGCTGGGCTCGGTAGTGCTGTTTGGCCTGTTTTCGATTGTGACCGCGCTGGCGTGGGATTTCCCGTCGCTGGTCTTTGCCCGCTTTATGACCGGCGCGGGGCTGGGTGCGGCACTGCCGAATCTGATTGCGCTCACTTCTGAAGCGGCAGGGCCACGTTTTCGCGGTACCGCAGTGAGCCTGATGTACTGCGGGGTGCCGATTGGCGCGGCGCTGGCCGCCGCCATGGGGTTCAGCGGCCTGACGCAGGCCTGGCAGACGATTTTCTGGGTTGGCGGTATTGTGCCGCTGCTGTTGGTTCCGCTGCTGATGCTCCGCCTGCCGGAGTCGCAGGCGTTTAGCCGTCAGCAGCAGGATGCCCCGGCGCCGCTGCGGGCCATTTTTGCATCCGGTACCGCCTCATCAACGCTGTTGCTGTGGCTGTGTTACTTCTTCACCCTGCTGGTGGTGTATATGCTGATAAACTGGCTGCCGATGCTGCTGGTCGATCAGGGCTTTAGCCGTCCGCAGGCTGCCGGCGTGATGTTCGCACTGCAAATGGGGGCGGCGCTGGGTACGCTGATGCTGGGTGCGTTGATGGACAAACTCAGCCCGCTCAAAATGTCGCTGTTGATTTACTGCGGAATGCTGGCGTCGCTGATTTCACTGGGTATGGCGAACTCATTGGCCATGATGCTGGTATCAGGTTTTGTCGCGGGGATGTTTGCGACCGGTGGGCAGAGCGTGCTTTATGCCCTGGCGCCGCTGTTTTACGGCACCGAAATTCGCGCTACTGGCGTTGGCACGGCGGTAGCGGTCGGGCGGCTGGGGGCGATGAGCGGCCCGCTGCTGGCCGGAAAAATGCTGGCGCTGGGCACCGGCACCGTGGGGGTGATGGCCGCCTCCGCGCCGGGGATTGTGCTGGCGGGCGTGGCGGTGTTCTGGCTGATGAATCGCCATCAGCGCAGCGTGGCGGAGGAAAGCGCGGGATGATAATGGGGGCGTCGCTGGCGACGCCATCCGGCACAGGGAGCCTTAATAGGCTCCCTTTTTTATGCGTGATGATTAATCAAAAGCGCTGCTCGGGCACAATTTAACGCCGTCCGTTTTCCAGCGAACCATTTTGGCGTTGGCATCGAGATCTTTTACCGATACAGAATCACCGGAATATAACGATCCGGTGACGATAATATCGTAATTGTGGTTCGGCTGCGGGACGAAATCAGAATAGGATGTGGTGCTGGCGTAATGCACGATATCAATGAGTTGCCCCGGTTTGATGGTAAATTCATTGATAAATGCGCCTTTAACATCGTTTGATGCCGGCATGTCTGAGAGGCGTTTGTTTCCGGTTACCGGAATGCCAATGATCGCCAGTCCGGAGGTAATTCGCCTTTCCAGTACTTTCTTATAGCAGCCATCAGGCTGCTTTTCATAAAACTGCAATGCGGTATTGCCAGAGGTGCTGGCGCGAATACGCGCGGCATCATTACCTTTGTAATCTTCAAGCGCAGGTCGGAAACCGGCGGTGCATCCACTCAGAAGTACGGCGACCAGGCCACTGACTAAAATATTTTTATACATTTTTATCCGTGATAATAATTTTTATTAAGGACGAAGGAGGATGTTGCTTTTAATTATTCAAGACCTTTTATAAACGCAATATTACACGTGATTTCAGGCATTACTTTATTCGTAATGCTATGATTCACAGTGGTTTCTTGGTTTGGTTAACGTTATCGTGCCAGAATGTTTTTTTCAACACTAAAATAGGCTGCTTGCTGAGCAGGGAACTGACGTGATGGAATAAACGCTATTTGCCGCGCAAAGCGTTAAAAGCCATCTATTCTTGTTGAGCGCCTTTGCGCGATGGTTAAGAATAGAATGACACTTCACGATGCGACAGGCAGGACGTTATGACCCAGTACAGTACGTTTTCCCTTGGTTCTCAATTTGTTAATCGTCTCGGATACGGGGCGATGCAGCTGGCCGGTCCCGGTGTCTTTGGCCCGCCAAAAGACCGCCACGCGGCGATTTCCGTGTTACGCGAAGCTCTTGAACTGGGCGTCAATCACATTGATACCAGCGACTTTTACGGCCCGCATATCACCAATCAGATTATCCGTGAAGCGCTGCACCCGTACGCCGACGATCTGACCATTGTCACTAAAATCGGCGCCCGCCGCGGCGATGACGCGTCCTGGCTACCGGCATTTTCCGCCGCAGAACTCAAGCAGGCGGTGCATGATAATCTACGCAATCTGGGCCTCGACGTGCTTGATGTGGTCAATATGCGGGTGATGATTGGCGACGGACATGGGCCGCGAGAAGGCGATATTGAGGCCAGCATTAGCGTACTGGCAGAACTGCAGCAGCAGGGGTTGGTGAAGCATATTGGCCTGAGCAACGTCACCCCGGCGCAGGTCGCGCAGGCGCGTCAAATTGTGCCGATTGTTTGCGTTCAGAACGAATACAATATTGCTCACCGCGCCGACGATGCGCTGATTGACGCACTGGCGCACGACGGTATTGCCTACGTGCCGTTCTTCCCGCTTGGCGGTTTCTCACCGCTGCAATCCACCACGCTCAATCGCGTTGCCGCCGATCTGGGCGCGACGCCAATGCAGGTGGCTCTGGCCTGGCTGTTGCACCGCTCGCCAAATATTTTGCTGATCCCTGGTACGTCGTCAGTGGCGCACCTGAGGGAAAACATGGCTGCGGCGCAGCTGCCGCTGCCGCCCGAGGCGCAGGCGACGCTTGACGGGATTGCTGCTAAAGGCTAACGGGAGGTCACATGACGCAAACGCTCTCGGCCCGGTGCCACTGCGGCGCGGTCGCGTTCACCGTTACGCTGAGCGAGGGTTTTAACACCGCACGGCGCTGTAACTGTTCCTATTGCCGGATGCGCGGCGCGGTGGCCGTGTCTGCACCGTTGGCGGGGATTAAGGTGCTGCGCGGGCGAGATAAGCTGACTGAATACCGCTTTAATACCGGCGAAGCGGTGCATTTTTTCTGTTCGGTATGCGGAATCTATACCTTCCACCAGCGTCGTTCTAATCCGCAGCAATATGGCGTTAACGTTGCGTGCATTGAAGGCGTATCGCCGTTTGATTTTGCCTGCGTAGAGGTCGTTGATGGTGCGAATCACACCAAAGATGGCGGCAGCGGCGGGGTAGTCGGGTATTTACGCTACGAAGGTATAAAGTCGGAATAAAAAAAAGCCCTGCTTTGAGCAGGGCTTGTCAATTTCAGGGCAATTAAGCCACCAGGCTATCAATCGCCGCTTTCGCGTCAGCAGACGCTTTTGCCGCCATTTCCGGACCGTAAGCGATGCCTTCAGCGAAGACCACGTTCACGTCGGTGATGCCGATGAAGCCCAGGAACACGTTCAGGTACGGGGTGATCAGGTCGGTCGGGGTATCTTTATGGATGCCGCCGCGGCTGGTCAGTACGATAGCGCGTTTACCGGTCACCAGGCCTTCTGGACCTTTCTCGGTGTAACGGAAGGTCACGCCGGCACGGGCAATCAGGTCAAAATAGTTTTTCAACTGAGTTGGGATGTTGAAGTTGTACATCGGCGCAGCAATAACAATCACGTCGTGCGCTTTCAGTTCAGCAATCAGCTCATCAGACAGCGTCAGCGCTTCCTGCTGGCGCGGGGTCAGCGGGGAATCGCTCGGACGCAGCGCACCTACCAGTTCACCATCCAGTACCGGAATCGGGTTGGCGGCCAGGTCACGCACGGTGATTTCGTCAGCGGAGTGCTTTTCGCGCCACTGTTCAACGAAATAATCGGACAGCTGACCTGATTGAGAGTAGCCTGCCAGGATGCTGGATTTCAGAACTAATACTTTGCTCATTGGGTGATTCCTTATATTTGATTGACGGGCTGTGCCCTGTTGCTTGCTGACACTCTATTCACATTCCTGCCGCAGGGATAGCGCAATATATCGAATTCTATATTCAGTTTTTTTGAACAAGGCAACAAATGCGCAAATGTGGTACTCTAGGACCATACTTTATAAGCGTTTTTTACAGGCACTCCGCTGCCCGATAACACTATGACAGAACAACAAAAAATCACCTTCGCCACGCTCAGCCAGCGCCTTGACGCGCTGACGCTGCGGGATAAACAGCGTTTTGCCCGCCGTCTGCACGGCGTGAAGAAGGTTAAAAATCCTGATGCTCAACAGGCCATTTACCAGGAGATGGCGCAGGAAATTGAACAGGCGGCAGGTAAGGTTGTGCTACGCGAAGCGTCACGTCCGGCGATTGAATACCCGGAAAACCTGCCCGTCAGCCAGAAGAAACAGGATATCCTTAACGCCGTTCGCGACCACCAGGTGGTGATCGTTGCCGGTGAAACAGGTTCGGGTAAAACCACCCAGCTGCCAAAAATCTGTATGGAGCTGGGACGCGGGATTAAAGGCCTGATTGGCCATACCCAGCCGCGTCGTCTGGCGGCGCGCACCGTGGCTAACCGTATTGCAGAAGAGTTAAAAACCGAGCCGGGCGGCTGCATCGGTTATAAAGTGCGTTTCAGCGACCACGTCAGCGATAACACGATGGTCAAGCTGATGACCGACGGTATTCTGCTGGCGGAAATTCAGCAGGACCGTCTGCTGATGCAGTACGACACCATTATTATCGATGAAGCGCACGAACGTAGTCTGAACATCGACTTCCTGCTCGGCTACCTGAAAGAGCTCTTGCCGCGTCGCCCCGATCTGAAAGTCATTATCACGTCCGCAACGATCGACCCGGAGCGCTTCTCCCGTCACTTTAATAACGCGCCGATCATTGAAGTCTCCGGCCGGACTTATCCGGTAGAAGTGCGTTATCGACCCATCGTGGAAGAGGCGGACGATACTGAGCGCGATCAGCTACAGGCGATTTTTGACGCGGTTGATGAACTGGGTCAGGAAAGCCCTGGCGACATCCTGATCTTTATGAGCGGTGAACGTGAAATTCGGGATACCGCCGATGCGCTCAACAAACGCGACCTGCGCCACACCGAAATTTTGCCGCTGTACGCGCGGTTGTCGAACAGCGAACAGAACCGCGTGTTCCAGCCGCACAGCGGGCGTCGCATTGTGCTGGCGACCAACGTGGCGGAAACGTCGCTCACCGTACCGGGCATCAAGTACGTTATTGACCCGGGCACGGCGCGTATCAGTCGCTACAGCTACCGCACCAAGGTTCAGCGTCTGCCTATTGAGCCGGTCTCACAGGCCTCCGCCAACCAGCGTAAAGGCCGCTGTGGCCGTGTGTCGGAAGGGATCTGTATTCGTCTGTATTCTGAAGACGACTTCCTGTCGCGCCCGGAGTTTACCGACCCGGAAATTCTGCGCACCAACCTGGCATCGGTCATTCTGCAAATGACCGCGCTGGGGCTGGGTGATATCGCCGCGTTTCCGTTTGTTGAAGCGCCCGATAAACGCAACATTCAGGATGGTGTACGTCTGCTGGAAGAGCTGAGCGCCATCACCACCGACGAGCAGCAAACCGCTTACAAGCTGACGCCGCTGGGGCGTCAGCTTAGCCAACTGCCGGTTGACCCACGTCTGGCGCGTATGGTGCTGGAAGCGCAGAAACACGGCTGCGTGCGCGAGGCGATGATTATCACCTCCGCGCTGTCTATTCAGGATCCGCGCGAGCGGCCGATGGACAAACAGCAGGCGTCCGATGAAAAACATCGCCGTTTCCATGATAAGGAGTCCGACTTCCTGGCGTTCGTCAACCTGTGGAATTACCTTGGTGAACAGCAGAAAGCGTTGTCGTCAAATCAGTTCCGCCGCCAGTGTAAGCAGGATTTTCTTAACTATCTGCGCGTACGGGAATGGCAGGATATCTACACCCAGCTGCGCCAGGTGGTGAAAGAGCTGGGCATTCCGGTTAACAGCGAACCGGCGGAGTACCGTGAGATACATATCGCGCTGCTTACCGGTTTGCTTTCGCACATCGGTATGAAAGATGCCGACAAGCAGGAATTCACCGGCGCACGCAACGCGCGCTTCTCTATCTTTCCGGGCTCCGGGCTGTTCAAGAAGCCGCCTAAATGGACCATGGTTGCCGAACTGGTGGAAACCAGCCGCCTGTGGGGGCGTATTGCCGCGCGAATCGATCCGGAATGGGTGGAGCCGGTTGCGCAGCATTTGATCAAACGCTCTTACAGTGAACCGCACTGGGAACGCGCGCAGGGCGCGGTGATGGCGACGGAGAAGGTGACCGTCTACGGCCTGCCGATTGTCGCTGCGCGTAAGGTCAACTACAGCCAGATCGATCCGGCGCTGTGTCGTGAGCTGTTTATTCGCCATGCGCTGGTGGAGGGGGATTGGCAGACACGCCACGCTTTCTTCCGCGATAACCTGAAGCTGCGTACCGAAATTGAAGAGCTGGAGCATAAATCGCGCCGTCGCGACATCCTGGTGGATGACGAGACGATGTTTGAATTTTACGACCAGCGCATCAGCCATGAGGTGATTTCCGCGCGCCACTTTGATAAGTGGTGGAAACAGGCCAGCCGTGAAACGCCGGATCTGCTCAATTTTGAGAAGAGCATGCTGATTAAAGAGGGGGCGGAGCAGGTCAGCAAGCTGGACTACCCGAACTTCTGGCACCAGGGCAACCTGAAGCTGCGCCTCTCTTATCAGTTTGAACCCGGTGCTGACGCCGACGGCGTGACGGTGCATATTCCGCTGCCGCTGCTCAATCAGGTGGATGACGCCGGGTTTGAATGGCAGATCCCGGGCCTGCGCCGTGAGCTGATTATCGCGCTGATTAAATCACTGCCGAAGCCGGTGCGCCGCAACTTTGTGCCTGCGCCGAACTACGCGGAAGCGCTGTTAGGCCGCGTCACGCCGTTTGAACAACCGCTGCTCGATGCGATGGAGCGCGAGCTGCGCCGGATGACCGGCGTGACCGTTGACCGTGAGTCCTGGCAGTGGGATCAGGTGCCCGATCACCTGAAAATTACCTTCCGCGTCGTTGACGATAAAAACAAGAAGCTTCAGGAAGGCCGCTCGCTGCAGGAACTGAAGGACGCGCTGAAGGGCAAAGTACAGGAGACGCTTTCGTCGGTGGCCGACGACGGCATCGAACAAGCCGGGCTGCATATCTGGAGCTTTGGCGACCTGCCGGACCGCTACGAGCAGAAGCGCGGCAACTATAAGGTGAAGGCCTGGCCGGCGCTGGTGGATGAACGCGACAGCGTGGCGATCAAGCTGTTCGATAACGAGCTGGAACAGCAACAGGCCATGTGGCGCGGTCTGCGTCGTCTGCTGCTGCTGAATATCCCGTCGCCGATCAAGTATCTGCACGAGAAGCTGCCGAACAAAGCCAAGCTGGGCCTGTACTTTAACCCGTACGGCAAAGTACTGGATCTGATTGACGACTGCATCTCCTGCGGCGTGGATAAGCTAATTGATGAAGCGGGTGGCCCGGTGTGGACGGAAGCAGGCTTTAACGCGTTGCATGATAAAGTGCGCGCGGAGCTCAATGAGACGGTGGTTGACATTGCTAAGCAGGTTGAGCAAATCCTGACGGCGGTATTCAACGTTAACAAACGCCTGAAAGGGCGCGTCGACATGACGATGGCTCTGGGGCTGTCGGACATCAAAGCGCAGATGAACGGTCTGGTGTACCGCGGCTTCGTCACTGGCAACGGCTTCCGTCGTCTGGGCGACACCCTGCGTTATTTGCAGGCTATCGAAAAACGGCTGGAGAAAATGGCCGTCGACCCGCACCGCGATCGCGCGCAGATGCTCAAAGTGGAGAGCGTTCAGCAGGCGTGGCAGCAGTGGCTGAATAAGCTGCCGCCAGCGCGCCGGGAAGATGACGACGTGAAAGAGATCCGCTGGATGATCGAGGAGCTGCGTGTCAGCTTCTTTGCGCAGCAGCTCGGGACGCCGTATCCGATTTCCGATAAGCGAATATTGCAGGCGATGGAGCAGATAGTGGCGTAAGCGTGACCCACGCTGCTGATGGCAACGAACCGGGGCGTAAGGTTTACCCTGCGGCCCGGTTCGGCGCATGCTTTTATGGTGACGATATCCGTTCACCATCAGATTGACGCAGTCATGGCACAAACCAGAAGGCGTGGGCGTCTCGTTCCTGGCTACGCTTGCGGTATTAAACGCTGTATGTCAGGCCTTCACCCGTGATGAGAAAAAGCGGGTTGTCCCGCCAAACCCGCAGCATCATGCGTTGACCCAGGTGAGCGTAAACCCGTCCCAGCCCTTTATCCCTACGGTTTGCAACGCCGTTGACGTTAAGCGCGGGTTGTTATGTATCATGTCAATGAACCGGCGTACGCCCTGCACGCGTTCGTCGGTGCTGTCAGGATCCGTCACCTCACCGTCGCGCACGACGTTGTCGCCAATAATCAACGTACCCGGGCGTGAATATTTCAGCGCCCATTGCAGGTAATAAGGATTATTGGGTTTGTCCGCGTCGATGAAAATCAGATCGAACGGCGCGGCATCGCCGAGCATGGCCAGTGAATCCAGCGCCGGGCCTTCATGCAGCGTCACGCGATCGTTAAGACCTGCCAGCGCAATGTTTTGCCGCGCGATTCGGGCGTGGTTCGGGTCAGCTTCCAGCGTTATCAGATGCCCACTGGCGGGCAGTTCACGCGCCATCCAGATAGCGCTATAAGCACCGAGCGTGCCGATTTCCAGTATTTTTTTCGCGCCTGACATTCGTACAAACAGCGCCAGCAACTGCCCCTGATTGGCGGCGACGTCGTGGGCGGGCAGCCCCGCGCGGAGGTTATTTTCCAGCACCTGAGACAGGATGGCATCTTCGCCAATCAGTTTTTCAATCAGATAGTTATCAACATCGGTCCACCGTTTTTGCATTGCGATGCTCTCATGGTTTTGTCAGCCTGACGATGAAGACCAGCCGCCTCCCAGCGACCGGTAAAGATCGATCTGCGCCAGCAGCAGATTATTTTTCACCTGTACTTCGCTAAGCTGCGTCGAGAACAGGGTGCGCTGCGCGTCCAGTACGTCAAGGTAGGAGGAGTAGCCGTTCCGATAGCGGTTTTGCGCAATGCGCAGCGTTTCCTGTGCCACCGTCTCTTGCCCCTGGAGTTCGCTGAGCTGTTCGCCGTAGCGGGCGATAGCATCAAGACTATCATTCACCTCTTTAAAGGCGTTGCGCACGGTTTTCTCATAGCCGTACAGCGCCTGATTGCGCTGGGCTATCGAAACATCGACCTGGGCGTTTAACGCCTGCCGATTCAACAGTGGAGCCAGAATACTGCCGCCGAGGCTCCACAGCCGCAGCGGGTTATCCAGTAAATCGGGCAGGGTGCGGTCCTGTAAGCTACCGGTAGCGGTCAGGTTGATGGACGGCAGCAGCTGTGCTTTTGAAGACGCCAGCGTGGCATCGGCGGCCAGCAGCTGGCGCTGTGCCTGAACGATATCCGGGCGCCGGTTGAGCAGCGATGATGGTAGCTGAGAAGGTAACACCAGCGGCGTCAACTGGGCAAACTCATGACGCATAACGTCGCCGGGGTTTTTACCCAGCAGCACACTCAGGGCATTCTCCTGCTGAGCAATCTGATGACGTAACACTGGCACCTGAGCGCGCGTCGCGCGCAGTTCTGAATCGGCCTGCATCAGTTCGAGCCGCGAGGTATAGCCGGTTTCAAACTGCCGCTTTGCCAGAGTCCAGGCGTCTTCACGTGATTTCAGCGTTTGTTCGGTGACCCGTAGCTGCTCGTCCAGCGAAAGTAGTGAGAGATAACCGGAAGCGACGGCGGTGGCCACCGTCAGATCCGCCGCGGCAGCGGCGGCTTTTTGCGCCTCCAGGCTCGCCTGCGCGGCATCGGCGGCGCGACGGTTTACGCCCCATAAATCGACGTCGTAGCTGGCGGTCAGCCCGCCTTTGTACACCGTGCTGTGGACCGGCAGCCCGGTCGCAGCCGACTGCGCGCGGGCGCGGGTACCGCCCAGGCTGGCATCAAGCGACGGGAACAGGCTGCTGTCGGCAGCGTAGGCGCGGGCCTGATATTCGTTGACTCGTTCGCGGGCGATGAGCACATCGCTGTTATGGCGCAATGCCAGGTCAACGTACTGGTTCAGCGCGTCGTCATGGAAGTGACGCCACCAGACACCTTCGACGGCGCTGGCGGGGCCGATATCAGCGCGCCAGGCCGTAGGGATTGCCAGCGTTGGCTGCGCCTGCTGAACGTCTGCCGACTGGCAGCCCACTAAGGCGAGCGCTAATGCAACGACCGCTGGCCGGATCATTTATCCGCCTCCGCATGCGTATCAATCGTCACTTGCACCGACATCCCCGGACGCAGACGCTCGAGATTTTTCTGCCCCGCGTTCACGGCAATACGCACGGGAATACGCTGGGCGATCTTGACGAAGTTACCGGTAGCGTTGTCCGGCGAGATGGCGCTAAACTCAACCCCGGTGGCGGGCGAAATACTTTGTACGGTGCCGTGGAATTTTTCGCTGTTCAGCGCATCGACGCTAAAGGTTACGGCCTGGCCGACGCGCACGCTTGCCAGCTGCGTCTCTTTCAGGTTGGCGATGACCCAGTGCTGCGGCGGTACCAGCGGGGCAAGGTGGGTACCTGCCGTGACGTACGCGCCGAGGCGCACGGCCACTTGTCCTAACTGACCGTCGGTAGGCGCGATGATACGCGTATTCTGTAGATCGATCTCCGCCAGTTCCAGCGCCGCTTTAGCGTTCGCCACGTCGGCCTCCAGCGATGCGCGATTGACGATGGTCGACTGTAAATCCTGGCGCGACATTTCCAGCGTGGCCTTCGCCTGCTCAATATCGGCCGCGCTCTGCGCGGCGCTGGCGCGTGCGGCGTCACGCTCGCGTACCGACAGCGAACCGTCGGCGGTCAGCTCCTGCACGCGCGCTAAGTCGGCCTGTGATTTGAGATTCTGCGCGCGGGCGTTTTGCAGCGCCGCGTCGTTGCGGGTAATCACCGCTTCGGCGCTTTTTCGCTGCTGGAGGTTATTTTTCAGCGCGGCCTCTTTCATCGCCAGCTGCGCCTGCGCCTGGTGAACTCGCTGCTTATAGATGCGATCGTCAATCTGAAAGAGGACTTGCCCCCGTTTGACGCGGTTAAAATCCTGCACGTTGACCTGGGTCACGTAGCCGCTGACCTGCGGGCTGATAAAGGTCGTCAGGCCGCGTACGTAGGCGTTATCGGTAAACTGGCTGTGGCGGGTGAAGGGCGGCAGTTGCCAGGCGTACAGGACGACCAGTACGCCGACAAGGCCAATGGCCGCAGCGGTAAAAATGGACACCACGCGGATGTTGTTGCGGGTGTTGGCCTGCTGCCTGGCGGCATCCTGCTGACTCATGACGACTCCGATCTCTCTTAAGGTAACTTGCCGCCCGTGGCGCGCTTGAGCGCGATATGGGCAGTGATTTTCAGTCTTAGCAAACGCCAGAACACCCACAATAATGTGGCGGCGGAAATGGCGGCCGTCAGCATATAGGTGTCATTGTAGGCGAGGATATTGGCCTCCAGCGTTGAGGCGGTTTGTAGCAGTGAGCTGGCCTGTACGTTAAGCAGTGCGCTGTCGCCTATCTGGCTTTGATACTGCTGGGCATACTGCTGCAAACGTTCGTTAATAATCGGGTTCAGCGTGGTTAACTGATCGGCAAGCTGACTGGAGTGAAATTTTTCACGCCAGGTCTGGAATGTGCCGAGAATAGCCGAGCCCAGCAGGCCGCCAACGTTTTGACTCATGCCGAACAGCACCGAGAAACTGACCAGATTGCGCTGGTCAGCCACCACGCCGCCGATGCCCGCCAGCATGGCCGGGGCAAGGAAAAACGCGCTGCCGAAACCGAGCAGGAACTGACTGAGCATCAGTTGATCCGGCCGGGTCAGGCTGTTGGATTGGCTGTCGAGCAGCGAAGCCGCCATGATAAGCGCCAGCGCGGTGGCGGTTGGCCAGTAGAGGCGGCGCGGGTTGAGCGTCAGGCAACTGGCGACAATGCCGCAGATGATACCGGCGAAAATCGACCAGGCCAGCGTGGTCATCTGTTCGTTTTGCAAGCCAACATACTGGAGCCAGCCGATGACGCCGGTGTTTTGCTCTGCCAGCACAATACGGATGAGCACCATAATCAGCCCCAGACGCAGAATACTGCCGCTGGAGAGCCAGCGCGTATTCAGCAGCGGATTACTGCGGTTGTGTTCGAACGCAATAGCGCTGACGATAAGGACGATAGCGCCAGCCAGCGACCAGCCGATCCACGGCGCTTCAAACCACCAGTCGAGGCGGCCAAGTGAGAGCACCGCGCAGACCAGCGCCATTCCGGGGGCCAGCAGCAGAAAGGTAATGAAGTCTTTTTTCTCAAAGACCTTTTTACGATCGCTGGGCGGCAGCTTCAGGGCAATCACGCAGGCCAGCGAGACCAGCGCCAGACCCAGTTCAAAGAAATACAGCCCGCGCCATTCGTCAATTTGTAGCAGTTCGGTTGAGAACAGCCGGGCGAGGGGGATCGCCAGCGACGAACCGGTAATGCCGATCGTCAACGCCTTCAGGCGATGCTTTGCCGGCCATGCCTGCACCTGATAGTAAATACCTAACGAGCTAAGCGCGGCAGCCACCATGCCGTGTGCGGCTCGCACCATCAGCGCGGAGCTGAGATCGTTAACGAATAAATGGAAAAAGGTGACCAGTACATACAGCACCAGAAAGCCTTCGGTGAACGCCCGCAGGCCAAACTGCTGGCGGAACTTCACCAGCAGAAGATTAATGGAGACGTTGGTCATCACGTACACCGCCGGTAGCCAGGCGATTTCGTTTGACCAGGCGGAGAACGAGCCCTGTAAATTCTGCAAATTAGCGGTGACGACCGCATTTCCCAACGCACCGGTCAGGCACACCAGCAGGCCAACGATGCCGTAGGCAATACGCCTGGGCGTGCTGTGAATTGGGGTTGAGGGGGAACCGAGAATGGCCGGTTTTTCGTGCGGTGCCCAGTCGCGAGGGGCGTAGGGATCGCGGCGCGGAGGAGCCATTATTTCTTCTCCACTTCACGCAGCAGCTTGAGCAGCACATCGAACGTCTGTGCCTGCTCTTGCGGCGTGAGGACGGTCAGAATTTCTTCTCGTAACGCATCCGCGACGGCTTTGACCTGGTGATACAGCGCGAGCCCTTGCTCGGTCGCAATCAGCAGGCGTTTGCGTTTGTCCTGCTCGGTGAGGACGCGTTCGACCAGCCCCTGGGCGACCAATCGGTTAATAAGCGGCACCACGGTAGCCGTTTCCACGCCGAGCTCTTGCGCTAGTTCCGTTTGCGAGAGCGGCCGTTCATTACGGGCTATGCTGGCAACGGCAACCCAACTGGCCTGGCTCATGCCGAGCGCTTTCAGCCGACGGTCGACGGCAAGCCGCCAGTGGTGAGCGGTCAAATAGAGCAGATGGGAGAAATTCAGCTGGCGGTTATCCATGGCATCATCGTTAAAATCATTAGAGCTCTAATGATTTTAGATTCGCCGGAACCCATAATTCAAGAGAATGTGAAAAATAAAAGTTAGTAGAACGTTGCTATTTGTGGGTAGCCCGGGCGAACGCAATGGCGTCGCCCGGGGACCGCATTAGATTTGACTGGTTTGTGCGTTAACCGTTTCGGATTGGCGTTTACGACGGCTGGCGAAGAAAATCGCCGTCAGCGAGATAGCCACGGTCGCACCCAGATACCAGGCAACCGGCACCCAATCGCCGTTGTATTTCGCCAGCAAACCGGTGGCGATTAACGGCGCGGTACCGCCGGCCAGCGCAGCGCCAATTTGATAACCGAGCGTAATGCCCGTATAGCGGACGTTAGCGCTGAAAATCTCCGAACACAGCGTACCCAGTACGGCGGTGATCGGCGACCACAGCACCCCAAAGGTGATCACCGTTGCCACGATAATCCCCCAGGTGGTGCCGGTATTGAGCAGCATAAACCATGGCACGATAAACAGGCCCAGCAGCACGACGCTGATAGCATACATTCGCTGACGGCCGATTTTATCGGAAAGCAGGCCCATCAGCGGAATCATGACCGTGGAGACCAGGGCTCCGAGGGTCACCGCTTCCAGCACCTGTGATTTTTGGTAGGTCAAGGTGGTGGTGGCATAGCTGACAACGAAGGTTGAGAAAATATAGAACGGCGCGGTCTCTACCACCTTGAGCCCGGCGGCAATAACCACTTCACGCCAGTGATGAGTTAAGGTCTCGCGCAGCGGCGCTTTGGCGACGTTACCGGAGGCTTTCACTTTTTTGAACTCCGGCGTTTCATCGATATCTTTACGGATCCACAGGCCAATCAGCACCAGTACCGCGCTCATCAGGAATGGGATACGCCATCCCCAGGAGAGGAACTGTTCTTCGCTGAACAGCGTCATCAGCGAGACGATAAACGTTGCCATCAGCATACCGATGGTGACGCCCGCCTGTGGAATACTACCGAAGAAACCTTTACGTTTTTCCGGCGCGTATTCGTAGGCCAGCAGCAGCGCGCCGCCCCATTCGCCGCCAATGCCCATCCCCTGAATGATACGCATCAGAATCAGCAGAATAGGTGCCCAGATACCAATCTGATCGTAGGTGGGCAGCAGGCCTATCATCACGGTTGCGCTGCCCATTAGCGACAGGGTTAACACCAGCGTTTTTTTACGGCCAATACGGTCGCCAATGTGGGCAAAAATCACGCCGCCGATCGGGCGAATAAAGAACGTCAGGGAGAAAGAGAGATACGAGAGAATCAGGCCAATGACCGGGTCAACCATCGGGAAAAAGATCTTGTTGAACACCAATGCGGCAGCCGTGCCGTAAAGAAAATAATCAAACCATTCAATGGAACTGCCCGTCAGGCTAGCAATCAAAACCCTTTTATTCTTTTTCAGGATTGTGGTGCTGCTTTCTTGTATTGTCATGAAGAATAACTCCCGCCACATTGGGTTAAAATCAGGTGTCACCTTTTTGATGTTGTGGGTGCAACCTGGATTGTGAAAAAGGTTGTGTGTTTGTTAAGCAAATTAGATATGTGCGTTATTTTTGGCAAGCGCGGTATTGAAATTTGTGAGTAAAAATGAGAGTCATTTTCATTAATTGGAACTGTGGCTTGCGGATTTGTTGGGTTTAAATACTGAAAAAATCTGATTTAATAGCGGATTATTCAGGTGCAACCGCATTGTTTTTAGACGTTTCTGGTTATTTCATTATTGTTACAAATTGGCTGCGATGAGGCGCTTTTCCGCACTCTGTGAGCCTGTATTAAAAGGAGTTGTGCGCGCGATGAGTCTGTTACATTTATCGGAAACCTCGGTTGAGGATGCCAACCTTCTCGGCGGATGGCTGGCGCAGGATGATTTCTCCGCACGCCCCTGTGCTGCGGAGAGTCAACTGGTCGTATTGGCGGGTAACGCGGTTATGCCAACCATTGACGCCGCCTGTCGGCTGGTCAGCGAACATGGCGGAACGCTGCTGATTAGCGGCGGCATTGGCCACTCAACGTCGTTTCTTTATGACGCCATCGTCCATCATCCGCGCTATTGCAGCATTGCCACCCAGGGCGAACCGGAGGCGGTGCTGCTGGCGGAAATCGCCCAGCGTTTCTGGCAAATCCCGCGATCGCGGATTGTGGTTGAGGCGCAGTCGACCAACTGCGGTGAGAACGCGGAGTTTACCCGCCAGGTGATGGAAGAAAAGGGCATCCGCGTAGCCAGTGCCACGGTGGTGCAGGACCCAACGATGCAGCGCCGTACCATGGCGACCTTTGCCCGTGTCTGGCAGGGCGTTGAGTACGCGCCGCGCTGGCTAAGCTACCCGGGTTACCTTCCCGTGGTGGATTATACCCCGCAGGGCATTCTCTGGCGGCAGCCGGACAATGGCGTCTGGCCGCTAGCGCGCTATTTATCGTTGATTTTGGGCGAATTGCCGCGTTTGCGCGACAATGCAGACGGCTATGGTCCACAAGGAAAGGGATTTATCGCCCATGTCGATATTCCGCAGGACGTTGAGGCCGCGTGGCAGCGGTTAACCGCCGACCCGCAGCTACAGCAAATATTAGCGAGCCGCCGTATGGCATAATGAGTCTCTCCGGCCAGGCGCAGCGACGCCGGAGGGGCATACCGCTTAGCGGAAACTCCACTGCATGCTCACGACAAATATCGACGGTAAAATCACGCCGCTTTCAATCCCGAAGTTGTCGGTAAAATTATACTGCAGCCCGTGGTAAATATACGGTGAAAAGCCTACACCGGTGATTTTCTTCGCCGTATGGTAAGCCCCTTCATCGCCGCAGTGTTTAAAGGCATCAAAAAAGAACTCTCCCGTATAGGCGTATACGCCTTTAAAGGTCCAGCCTTTATTGCTGTTCGTGCCGTTTAACCAGTCGCGGCGCACGCCCAGCGTCAGGCAGCGATCGGCAAAGCTGTTTTTCATGGTTCCAACGAGGACGCTGTATTTTGACTCGGCGGAGAATTTACGCTCGACGGAGAAGAATTGGTTGTTGAAATTCTCATTATATTGCCCGTGATTCCCGGTCATATGATAAACGAATGACCCGGTATTCACGGAATACAGATTTAACTCACTCGCGATGCTCGACGCAGCTGGCGTCATTGCTGACATAAATACCAGCGCATTGGCGATTTTACGCATGATAAAACTCAGAAAGAACTCAAAAGTAAAATAATATCCTTCATCATACACTCTGCGTAATAAACAAAGGTTCAACCAAGCTGGAACGGTAGTTTATTATTTGTGCCGTATCGGCGTTATCTTTACGCGTGACCTCACATAAACGGCGTGAACCGGTTGGGGAAAGTTGCCAAATTGTATATGTGTTTAACAATATCTTTACCTGTTAAACACTCACGCAGAAAGGAGCAGCTCATGATGTCACCCGTACAACATCCGATGTATATCGATGGCCAGTTTGTCAACTGGCAGGGCGAAGGCTGGATTGATGTGATTAACCCGGCAACGGAGGTGTGCCTTTCACGCATCCCCGATGGCGACGCTGAACAGGCGAAAAGGGCGATTGATGCTGCCGAACGCGCCCAGCCTGGATGGGAGGCGTTGCCTGCGATTGAACGCGCAGGGTGGTTGCGCAAAATTGCCGCCGGCATCCGCGCGCGTTCATCGGAAATCAGCAAGCTGATCGTCGCCGAAGGCGGAAAAATACAGCAGTTGGCTGAGGTGGAAGTGAATTTTACCGCAGATTACATTGAGTATATGGCTGAATGGGCGCGTCGTTATGACGGCGAGATCCTGCAAAGCGACCGTGCCGGTGAAAATATTTTTGTCTTTAAACGTGCGCTGGGCGTAACCACCGGGATCCTGCCGTGGAATTTTCCGTTCTTCCTGATAGCCCGTAAGCTGGCGCCTGCATTGATTACCGGCAATACCATTGTGATTAAGCCGAGCGAGTTTACGCCAAATAACGCCGTTGCTTTTGCCGAAATTGTTCACGATATCGGGCTGCCTAAAGGGGTCTTTAACCTGGTGCTGGGGCGCGGTGAGACCGTGGGCCAGGAACTGGCGGGCAATCCGAAGGTCGCGATGGTTAGCATGACCGGTAGCGTAACGGCGGGCGAGAAGATTATGACGGCGGCGGCCAAAAATATCACCAAAGTTTGCCTTGAACTGGGCGGCAAGGCCCCGGCCATTGTGCTGGATGATGCCGACATTGCGCTGGCGGTGAAGGCAATTGTTGATTCCCGCGTGATCAATAGCGGGCAGGTGTGCAACTGCGCGGAACGCGTGTACGTGCAGAAAGGCATTTACGATAGCTTCGTGAGTCAACTGGGCGAAGCGATGAAGGCGGTCTCATTCGGCGATCCGACGGAGCGTAATGATATCGCCATGGGGCCGTTGATTAATGCTGCGGCATTGGCGCGCGTTGAGCAAAAGGTGGCGAAGGCCGTTGCTGAAGGGGCAAACGTGGTGCTCGGCGGCAAAGCGGTGCAAGGCCCGGGCTATTTCTACCCGCCAACCCTGCTGCTGAACGTGCGTCAGGATATGAGCATCATGCATGAAGAAACCTTCGGCCCGGTGCTGCCGGTGGTGATGTTTGATACGCTCGATGAGGCGCTAAAGATGGCTAACGACAGCGACTACGGCCTGACGTCGTCGGTGTATACCCGCGACCTCAACCTGGCGATGAAAGCGATCCGCGGGCTGAAGTTTGGTGAGACTTACATTAATCGCGAAAACTTTGAAGCGATGCAGGGTTTTCATGCGGGCTGGCGTAAGTCGGGTATTGGTGGTGCCGACGGCCGTCACGGTCTGAACGAATATTTGCAGACCCAGGTGGTTTACCTGCAATCGCAGGGGGCGTAAATCGAGTGCCATCCGGCACCTGCTGCGCCGGATGGCAGATGTCGCTAGGCTTTAGTGGCTATCCAGTTCATCATCAGCTGCGGCCATACCGCGACGGGCAGACCCTGCGCATCGCGAATACCAAAGCCGTGCCGCCCCTGCTCAAACAGGTGCATTTCGACCGGTACGCCCTGAGCATGCAGGGCGTTAAACAGCGCGATGCTGTTCTCCACTTTGACCGCCGGGTCATCCACAGCATGCAAAATAAAGGTGGGCGGTGCTTCCGGCGTCACTCTTTTTTCCAGCGAGTAATGTGCGCGTTGCGCAGCGCTCGGCATATGGCCGATCAGTGCCTGGCGAGAGCCTGCGTGGCCAAACGCGTCGTCCATACTGATAACCGGGTAAACCAGCGCCATAAAATCAGGGCGTGCGCAAAGGTCGTCAATGGTGTCTTGTGAAGGGTATACGGTTTCCTCGTATCGGGTGCCGAGGCTAGCGGCGACGTGACCGCCAGAGGAAAATCCCAGTACCCCGAGTTTATCGGGCTGTAGGCCCCAGTCAGCCGCCCGGCTGCGGATCGTGCGCATGGCTCGCTGCACGTCGGCCAGCGGCGCATTCGCCCCCTCGAGGTGCCCATCGTCGGGCAGGCGGTAGGTCATCACGAAAAGCGTATAGCCTCGCGCGGTAAACTCCGGGGCCAGCGCTGTGCCTTCTTTGTCCAGCACGACGCGGCGGTAGGAGCCGCCGGGCGTGACCAGAATACCCACGCCGTTTGGTCGTTCGGGTTCAAACACCGTAATGTGCGGCGCGCGGATGCCGGTTACCGCACGATCCCATTCGCTGGGGCCGGTGTGATCGGCCTCCAGCGCGGGGACCGCATGGCTATTGCGTGCACCGGGCGCATCGCCTTCGGGCCATAGTGAAAACGTGGTGGCCGCGCGGGCGGCTTTATCCATCCGCGCCAGCAAATCTTCCTGGGTGACAACGTGCATTTTCTCCTCCTTGGTGTGGTGTTTATGGCGGTTACCGTCCTCAGCGGCAGGTTTTTTCGTGCGCCAGCAGCCAGGCTTTACGCGCAACGCCGCCGCCATAGCCGGTCATACTGCCGTCTTTGCCGATAACCCGGTGGCAGGGAATAACGATAGCAATACGGTTCGCGCCGTTGGCGGCTGCGACCGCGCGTGCGGCGGTGGGGTGATTCAGACTCTCCGCCAGCGCCTGGTAATGGGTGGTTTCACCGCTGGGCAACTGGCGCAGCGCGGCCCACACGCGGCGCTGAAAATCGCTACCGGGCGTATCGAGTGCCAGAGTAAAAGCGCGGCGCGTGCCGGCAAAATATTCACCGATTTCTCGCTCTGCCAGGCGGGTATGCGCGTTCTGACCGGCGATAATCTGCGCGCGCAGCAGACGCTGAAGATCGCTGAATTCGGTTTCCAGCATACGACGGTCGACAAACTCCAGCAGACAGACGCCGCGCTCGGTAGCGCAAACGAACATTGGCCCGAGCGGGGTGGTAAAGCGGTGGATAACGATCGTTTGCTGCCGAGCGGCCGGTGAGTGGCCGGTGAGTTTTTTACAGGTATAACCAAAACCGCTCAGCGAGTCGTAGCCATTGTCGAAGGCGACATCAGTGGCACTGCGGCCGCCTCTCAACTCTTGCAGCGCGACATTCACTCGCTGCATCCGCTGGAACGCCTGAAAGGTGATGCCATGATGCTGCAAAAACCAGCGGCGAACGCGCTCGGGGCTGATGCGATGCTCGCGCAGCTGACTATCGCTAATCCGCGCTTTGGGCGTCAGACGCACCAGCGCCAGCGCCTGCTCAATATAAGGCGGTGCGGTACAGGCATTTTCCGTGGGGCGGCACACTTTGCAGGGACGAAAACCGGCATCGAGCGCCGATTTGAAGTCACTGTAAAATTCAACGTTTTCTCGTTTGGGCTTCCGCGCCCGGCACACGGCAATGCAAAACACCCCGGTCGTTTTTACGCCGACGAAAAATACCCCGGTATATTCTGACGCACGCGCCAGCAGCGCCTGGTACCAGCGATCACACTGCGCGCTATCGGTAATTTTCATCGTTAAAGACTCCTGCGAATGACTGCTGCTGCTGAACGGTTAACAGTAGATCGTTTAGCCGATGTTGTATTGCACTATGTAGCGCATTCCCCATCGAAATGCGGCGTACGCCAAGTTTTGCCAGCGTGGTAAAGTCGCTGAGCCCGGGAATGGCCATGACGTTCAACGGCAGTCGGGTGTGCTGAACCAGCGCCGCAATATCCTGTGCTTCGATGACGCAGGGAATGAAGAGACCGTCCGCGCCGCAGGCAGCATAACGTGTTATTCGTGACAGTGTCACATCAAGGGCGTCGGTAAGACCGAGTAAAAAAGCATCGCTGCGCACATTGATAAACAGCGAGCAGCGATGGAAGACCAGCGCCGTACGAACCGCCTGCAGGCGCTGGCTGAAGAGGTCAGGATCTTCAAGCTTACGCACGCCATCAATGACCCGACTGTCCTCCAGATTGATGCCGACAACGCCCATCTCAGCCAGCTGGCGCAAATGGAGAGTCATATCTTCGGCGGTCGTGGCGTAGCCTGCTTCAACGTCTACGCTGAGGGGCAGCGAACAGACGGCGCGGATGCGGCGTACGATCAACAGCAGGGCGTCAAATGGCAGGGCTTCGCCATCGGGATACCCGAGCATGGCGGCAACGGCAGCGCTCGAGGTGCCTATCGCCTGATAACCGGCTCGCTGCGCAGCCTGCGCGCTGGGCACGTCCCAGACGTTGGCGATAACTAAGGGTTTTTGTTGATAATGTTGGGCAGTGAAATCCATGAGTGTCTCCGGTTGTGTGTGCAGACGGAGTGTGCCGCTACGGCAACCCTGCTCACAACCGAAAATTGGACGACCATTTTGTGAGAAAAGGCGGGCGCTAAGCACCCGCCGGAGGGGTTACATTTTGGCGAATTTCTCCAGCACGCGAATCAGCTGCGTCACAAAACCGTATTCGTTATCGTACCAGGAGACGGTTTTAACCAGCTGCAGGCCGCCGGCTTCGGTGACCTCCGTTTGCGTGGCGTCAAACACGGAACCAAAATGGGTGCCGATGATATCGGAAGAGACAATTTCTTCTTCGGTGTAGCCGAACGATTCATTGTTTTCGGCCGCTTTTTTCATCACCTGATTAACTTCATCGGCGGTCACTTTTTTGCCGAGAATCGACACCAGTTCCGTTACCGATCCGGTTTTGGTCGGCACGCGTTGAGCATGACCTTTGAGCTTGCCGCTCAGCGCCGGGATAACCAGACCGATCGCTTTGGCCGCGCCGGTGGTATGCGGAATGATATTCTCCGCCGCCGCGCGCGACGCGCGCAGGTCTTTGCCGCGCGGCCCGTCGACCAGCGACTGGGTGCCGGTGTAGGCGTGAATGGTCGTCATGGTACCCACTTCAATGCCGAATGCATCGTTGAGCGCTTTAGCCATCGGCGCCAGGCAGTTGGTGGTGCACGAGGCGACGGAAATAATCTTATCACTGGCGTTCAGCGTGTCGTCGTTGACGTTAAAGACCAGGGTTTTCATCTCTCCGGCTGGCGCGGAGACCAGCACTTTTTTAGCCCCGGCATCAAGGTGCGCCTGTGATTTTTCGGTTGAGGTGTAGAAGCCGGTGCACTCTACGATAAGCTCGGCGCCCTGGGCCGTCCACGGGATATTTTTGGCCTCTTTTTCGGCATAAACGGTGATGGTTTTGCCGTTGACGATCAGCGCGTTGTCGGTGAAATCGACGCTCCATGGGAAGGGGCCGTAGTTCGAATCATGCTTTAAAAGATAAGCCAGTACTTTTGGCGACGTCAGGTCGTTAATCGCCACCACTTCATGACTGCTGGATACTTCCAGTAACCGGCGCAGCACCAGACGGCCGATGCGCCCAAACCCGTTAATGCCAATTTTACTCATGTTACTCTCCTGTCAGTGATGGGCCTTTACCCAATATCGGTACTTAACAATCGCTGATAAATAAGTGTGGATGATATGTTTCACCTGTCCAGGCTTAGTTCAGCCAGGGCTGAAGGGCAATGTAAGCGTGATAAAATAATTTGTAGTGATATGAAAAAGTTAATGAATTTTTAATGAATGGCGGCTATTTTTGTCTTTATGTGAATTTTTAGCGTGTCATCAACAATGAACGACAAATACTCCCGCTTGCAAATTACGATCCACTGGTTGGTGTTCCTGCTGGTGGTTGTGGCCTACGCCGCCATGGAGTTGCGCGGTTTTTTCCCGCGTAGCGATCGCCCAATCATCAATATGATTCACGTTTCCTGTGGCATCAGCATTCTGCTGCTGATGGTGGCGCGCCTGTTGATTCGTCTCAAGCGACCGGCGCCGCCGATTGTGCCGAAACCAAAGCCGATGATCACCGGTTTGTCGCACCTGGGGCATCTGGCTATCTATCTGCTGTTTATTGCCTTGCCGCTTATCGGATTAGTCATGATGTACAATCGTGGGAACCCGTGGCTGGCGTTTGGCATGGTGATGCCGCATGCCGCTGAGGCGAATTTCGATCTGGCCGATACGCTTAAGCAATATCACGTTCTGCTTGCTAATCTCGGCTACTGGCTGATAGGGCTGCATGCTCTGGCTGCGCTGGCGCATCACTATTTCTGGAAGGACAATACGCTGCTGCGCATGATGCCGCGCAAGCGTTAACAAGGCTTTAAACTCTCTGGGCTTCGCGTTACCATACGTCATCTTTTAAACGTATGAGTCAGGGAGAACAGGGTGTTCGCAGATTTTGGCGTGCTGAATTACTGGACGTATTTGCTCGGGGCCATTTTTATTATTCTGGTGCCGGGGCCAAATACCCTCTTTGTGTTGAAAACCGGCGTCGCGCACGGTATTCGCAAAGGTTACATGGCGGCGCTGGCGGTCTTTATTGGCGATGCCGTGCTGATGTTCCTCTCCTTTGCTGGCGTGGCGACGCTGATCAAAACCACGCCGCTGCTGTTTAACATCGTCCGCTACCTTGGCGCATTTTATCTGCTGTATCTTGGCGGCAAGATGCTTTACAGCACGCTGAAGCGAAAGGCGGCGGGGCAGGACGCGCATGCGGAACCGGGGCACGCTATCTTTAAACGCGCGCTGACCCTGAGCCTGACGAATCCAAAGGCTATCCTGTTCTATGTCTCGTTTTTCGTGCAGTTTATTGATGTGCACGCGGCAACTCCGGGGCTGGCGTTCTTTATTCTGGCGCTGACGCTTGAGCTGGTCAGCTTTACCTACCTGAGCTTCCTGATTGTTTCTGGCTCGCTGGTGACGCGCTACGTGAAAACCCGTAAAAAGCTGGCAAAAATTGGCAACAGCCTGATTGGCCTGGTGTTTGTTGGTTTTGCCGCACGCCTGGCTACGCTCCAGTCCTGATTCCCTTGTGCCGGGTTGCGTGACGCTCACCCGGCCGGCCTTCCTGATATTACTCTCACCGCGCGTAAAATCACCCGCGTGACCTGCTACGCCCGCAGCCCTGGCATTTTCCGAAAAAAGTACGTCTGGTTGAATCGCGGTAGGGAACGTCATTGGCGGGTGTAGAATGTTGGCGGGTGCTTGAGGCTATTTGTCTCAGGCATTGACCGAAAGGCAGATAGAAGAAAGCCCCGGAAACATTATGCGTCTTGCAGGACGCTTAACATTTACCGAGGCCACATCTATGCCCTACAACATAGAGACTAGCCTCTTACAGACCTTCGGGTCAAGGAGTAGTGGGCTATGGAACCACGAAAATCAGCGCTTCTGGCGCTAATCGTTATCGGTATAACGCTTTTGTGCGCTTTGCTGTTTAACAATAAAAACCTCTGTGATGTTCGCTTCCGAAGCGGCGAAACGGAGATAGTGGTTCACATGGCTTACGAAACCAGGTAAGAGCCAGGCGGGGAGAAATCCCCGCCATTCTTCCTGTTGTCCGGTATCCTCAACGCACCCGATCTTTATCCCGCGTTAGATTCGTTGTCCTCGGGCCTGTTTTACCGCCTCAACCCGATCTTTTTGACGTTAATGAAATCATTTTTTTACAATCACATAAAAAATGATAGTATACCCCCCTATATCACCGGAGGGGCTATGCCACATTCACCCGAAGATAAAAAACGCGCGCTTACCCGGGTTCGCCGTATTAAAGGGCAGGTTGAAGCGCTGGAGCGCGCGCTGGAGTCCGGCGATTCCTGCCTGACCATACTGCAACAGATCGCCTCTATTCGCGGGGCCGCCAACGGCCTGATGGGCGAAATGGTTGAGATGCATCTCAAAGACGAACTAGTCAGCGGAGAAACCACCCCGGATCAGCGTGCGGTGCGCATGGCTGAGGTCGGTCATCTGCTACGATCCTATTTAAAATAATCATCACAACGGAAGAGACAGCTATGAAATCACGTGCTGCAGTTGCGTTTGGCCCCGGTCAGCCGCTGAAAATTGTTGAAATTGACGTCGCACCGCCGAAAAAAGGGGAAGTGCTGGTCAAAATCACCCATACCGGCGTTTGCCATACCGATGCATTTACGCTCTCCGGGGACGATCCGGAAGGTGTCTTCCCGGCGGTGCTGGGCCATGAAGGCGGCGGCGTGGTGGTGGAAGTGGGTGAAGGCGTGACGAGCCTGAAGCCGGGCGACCACGTTATTCCGCTGTATACCGCCGAATGCGGCGAGTGCAAATTCTGTAAATCCGGTAAAACCAACCTGTGCCAGGCCGTACGTGCGACGCAGGGGAAAGGGCTGATGCCGGACGGCACGACACGATTTTCTTACAACGGCGAACCTATTTACCACTATATGGGCACCAGCACCTTCAGCGAATACACCGTGGTAGCGGAAATTTCGCTGGCGAAGGTGAACCCACAGGCTCCGCTGGACAAAGTGTGCCTGTTAGGCTGCGGCGTGACCACCGGTATCGGTGCGGTGCACAACACGGCGAAGGTCAAAGAGGGCGACACCGTAGCGGTCTTTGGCCTTGGCGGTATTGGCCTGGCGGTGATCCAAGGCGCGGTGCAGGCGAAAGCCGGGCGCATCCTGGCCGTTGACACCAACCCGGAGAAGTTCAAGCTGGCCGGGGAAATGGGGGCCACCGACTTTATCAACCCGAAAGACTACGACAAGCCGGTTCAGGACGTGATTGTGGAACTGACCGACGGCGGCGTGGACTTCAGCTTTGAGTGTATCGGCAACGTGAACGTTATGCGCTCCGCGCTTGAGTGCTGCCATAAAGGCTGGGGTGAAAGCATTATCATCGGGGTAGCCGGTGCCGGGCAGGAAATTAAAACCCGTCCGTTCCAGCTTGTTACCGGCCGCGTGTGGCGCGGTTCTGCCTTCGGCGGCGTGAAGGGCCGTACCCAGCTGCCGGGCATGGTTGAAGAGGCGATGGCGGGCAAGATTCAGCTCGATCCGTTCATCACACACCGCCTGCCGCTGGATCACATCAACGAAGCGTTTGACTTGATGCATGAAGGTAAATCTATTCGTACCGTTATTCATTTCGGCGATAAATAACGCCATCAACCAGCGGGTGTTTTCCCGCTGGTTTTCTGAAGTGTGACCCGCCTTACGTTTTACGCCTTTGCTGATAAGAAATTAGCGGCTATAGCCGATGACTCTAGTACTTACCTCAAGTACAAGAGAGCTTACTCATGGATAACAAGGCTGCGCCGAGCCGTGCGCAAAAGATCGGTTTCTTACACCATATCCGGCTGGTGCCGTTTTTTAGTTCCGTTCTGGGCGGTATTCTGCTGCTGTTTGCCCTGAGCTCTGGACTGGCGGGCTACTTTATGTGGAAAGCCGATAACGATCAGCGTGATGTGACCCGAGAACTGCAGGTTCGTGTGGGGCTGTCCGACAGCGCCAACTACCTGCGCGAAGCGCGTTTAATGATGATCCACGCCGGTGCCGATAGCCGTATCGCCGAAATGGACAGCATGAAGAAGAACCTCGCGGCGGCCAGCCACTGGATTGAACGTTCACAGGACGGTTTCAAGGTTTATACCGATCGCAGCGTCAAAACCCCGGCCGATCGGGCGTTGGATAACGAGATGAATCAGCGTTATACCGCCTATCTTGAGGGGATGAAGCCAATGCTGAAATATGCCAAGAACGGTATGTTTGAGGCCATCATCAACTATGAGAGCGAGCAGGCCCGTGCGTTGGATGACGCCTACAACGATGTTCGTTTGAAAGTGATTGATATTCGTACCGCACGCGCGAACCAGCTGGCCGATCTGGCGCACGACCGCACCCGATTGGGCGTGATGTTTATGATTGGCGCTTTTGTCATGGCGGTGGCGATGACGCTGCTGACCTTTACGACTCTGCGCCGGGTGGTCATTCTGCCGCTGCAGCGTGCCGGAGCGCGTATCGCGCAGATCGCCAGCGGCGACCTGACCATGGCTGATGAGCCCGCGGGGCGTAGTGAGATAGGCCAACTTAACGCCAACCTGCAAAAAATGCAGCACTCGCTGGTGAAGACCGTGGGTACGGTGCGCCAGGGGGCGGAAGAGATCTATCGCGGCACCAGTGAAATCTCTATGGGCAACACCGATCTTTCCTCGCGTACCGAGCAGCAGGCGGCGGCAATTGAACAGACCGCCGCCAGCATGGAACAGCTGACGGCAACGGTGAAACAGAACGCCGACAACGCGCACCATGCCAGCAAGCTGGCAGAGGATGCCTCCGGCAAAGCGACGCGCGGCGGGCAACTGGTGTCCGGCGTGGTGTCCACCATGGGCAGCATCTCCACCAGTTCGAAGAAAATCTCCGAAATCACCTCGGTAATTAACAGCATTGCCTTCCAGACCAACATTCTGGCGCTGAACGCGGCGGTCGAAGCGGCGCGAGCGGGCGAACAGGGGCGCGGGTTTGCGGTGGTTGCGAGCGAAGTGCGGACGCTGGCCAGCCGCAGCGCACAGGCGGCAAAAGAGATAGAAGGGCTGATCAGCGAGTCGGTTACGCTTATCGAACGCGGTTCGGATGAGGTTGTCCGCGCCGGGTCGACGATGACTGATATTGTGGATGCGGTTAAACGCGTGACGGACATCATGCTGGAAATTGCGGCGGCCTCCGATGAGCAAAATCGGGGTATTCAGCAGGTAAGTCAGGCGGTGACCGAAATGGACAACGTCACCCAACAGAACGCCTCGCTGGTGGAAGAAGCCTCGGCGGCGGCGGCCTCGCTGGAAGAGCAGGCGGCGCGCTTAACTCAGGCAGTAGGCACGTTCCGCATTGGGCGTGGCGAAAGCGTTGAGCACGAGAAGGCAAGCGTAAAAGCAACGTTTACGCCGACGCGCCCAGCGGTAGCGACGGCCGGAGCCGATAACTGGGAAACGTTCTGACGAGGAAAAATCCCCGTAGCCTTGTGGCTACGGGGCTGTGGATTATTGTGAATCCGGCAGGGCGTAAGCAATGATATAGTCACCGCGATCCGGCGACTGACGAGCGCCCCCGGCGTTAATCACGATGTACTGCTTACCGGTTTTCGGCGACACGTAGGTCATCGGGCCGGACTGGCTCCCCACCGGCAGACGATCTTTCCAGATTTCTTTCCCGGTTGCGGTATCAAACGCGCGCAGGTAGAAATCCTGGGTACCGGCGAAGAACAGCAGACCAGACTGTGTCGACAGCGAGGCGCCCAGCGTCGGCATGCCAATGGGGATTGGCATGTGCATACGAATACCCAGCGGGCCGGTGTCCTCTACGGTCCCCACTGGAACCTGCCAGACAATCTTACCGGACTTCAGGTCCACCGCGGACAGGGTGCCAAATGGTGGTTTCTGGCATGGGATCCCCAGCGGTGACAGGAAACGTTCGCGCATCGCACCGTATGGCGTGCCATCCATAGGCACAATCCCCATCTCAATCCCGCTGGCGTCTTTAGCAACGTTGGCGCGCGGCACCATATAGTTTGCCAGACCCAGGCGCATATCGTTGACGAACATCAGACTATTGTTTGGATCAACCGATACGCTGCCCCAGTTCATACCGCCGAGGGATCCCGGATACTGCAGCGAGCGGTCAACGCCCGGCGGGGTGAAGATGCCCTGATGGCGCATTTCTTTAAACTGGATGCGGCACAGCAGCAGATCGACCGGGGTAGCGCCCCACATATCGGACTCTTTCAACGTGTCATTACCGATCATCGGCATACCCACAGAGTACGGTTGGGTGGGCGAGTAACGCTCTCCCTGCACATTGCCTGCCGGTACCGGGCGCTCTTCGACTTTCGCGACCGGTTCGCCGGTTTCTCGGTTGAGCATAAAGATCATGCCCTGTTTGCTGGTTTGCACCAGTACCGGCGTAGTACCACCTTTGCTGTTCGGCAGGTCGTACAGCAGCGGCTGAGACGGCAGGTCGAAGTCCCACAGATCGTGGTGAGTTGTCTGGTAGTGCCAGCGAACTTTACCGGTCGTGGCATCAACGGCAACGATTGACGAGCTGTACTTATCGTCCAGCGCGGTACGTTCACCTGCCCAGAAGTCCGGCGTCGCATTACCGGTGGGCAGATACACCAGGTTTAGCTTCGCGTCATAGGACATCGCGGACCAAACGTTCGGCGTCCCGCGCGTGTAGGTTTGGCCTTCCGGCGGCAGGCCGGTCAGATTCGGGTTGCCCGGATCCCACGCCCACGCCAGTTTGCCGGTGCGTACATCATAAGCGCGTACGACGCCCGGCGGTTCACCGGTAGAGAAGTTGTCGGCAACGCGGCCGCCAACCACCACCACATTTCCCGCCACCAGCGGCGTCGAGGTTTGCTGGTAGTAGCCCGGTTTGATTTCACCCATCCCGACGCTCAGGTCCACGGTGCCGTGGTCGCCGAAGTCTTCGCACAGCTGGCCGTTATCGGCGTTGATGGCGATCAGCCTGGCATCGGTGGTCGGCAGGAACAAGCGGCGTTGACAGGCGGCGGGTTGCGCAGAAGACTGAGGTGAGGTGAGTGCGGTCGTGTCTTCAAAGTAACCCAGTCCACGGCAGCGCTGCCAGTTCGGCGCGGTGGCTTTCGCATCATAGCGCCACTTTTCTTTACCGCTATCGACGTCCAGCGCCAGTACCTTGCTGTACGGCGTGCAGACGAATAGCGTATCGCCGATTTGCAGCGGCGTATTCTGATCTTCCGCGCCGGAACCGTTGCTTAGCGGAATATCGCCGGTATGGGCCGTCCAGGCTACCTTCAGTTGATTAACGTTTTGCTTGTTAATCTGATCCAACGCAGCAAAACGATCGCCGTGAGTGGTATTGCCCCAGTGTGCCCAGTTTTTCTGCGCTTCACCCGCTGCCACCGGTTTCACCGGTACCGCCTCGGTGGCGGATACCAGCGTCTGCGGTTTGAACATACCGCCTACGCTTGCCAGCAGGGCAACGGCGAGCACGGCCGCCAGGCCAAACGCGGGCCCTTTACGTGCAGGTGCCGTCGTGGCCATAAACGGCCACACCAGCGCGCAAAGCAGCGCCAGTACGCCAAAGGTAAAGAGGCGGGAAAACAGCGGCCAGAAATCCCAGCCCGCATCGCCAATTGACCAGATAATTGCCACGATAAACGCCAGTGCGTAAAGCATAATCCCGGCGCGGCGCTGGCGCGCGATCAGCACAGCGCTGACGAGCATGACCAGCCCCATCAGGGCAAAGAAGACCGAGCCACCCACGGCGGCGAGTTTCGCCCCCAGCGCGCCGATTGCCAGACCGACGATCGCCATCAGCCCAATAAGAAGCCACTGCAGGATTCGCGGGAATCCTCGCGGCACGTTGCCAGTAGACATACTGTTCTCCTTACGACAGCAGATATTGCACACGGCTGAACCACATGGGGTATGAGTTCCGTGTTTTCATTTTGAATGAAGCGAATACTTGTTTCTAAGTGAGGGTTTTAGTTCACAGGTGAAATCAGTTGTGAACCATTTGGTTAACTGGTGGCTATGATAGATCTGTTAAAATGCATTGCGCAATTGTTAATAAAAGATTTCGCATTATTTGCGTATTGGTCTTGGTTCGGTGATGCGCACGACCGCAGACGACCAAGCGGATATTGTCTACCCCACAGACACGGGCCGCGAAAAGCGTTGTGCAGAAAAGTCCGTCTATGAACCCAATCGCCGCATTCAAAACGTAGAAATAAAAATGTGTAAATATTATTAATCCCGCCGGATGAAAAATAATTTAATAATATTCATGGTGTGAATGATATGAGCGGGATAAATATTTTTTCCAGATGGGTCTGTAAAACATTTTACCGACTGACGCATTCTGAAAAATACGATCACAATAAAAATCTTTGGCCCTATTTTAAAGTCCAGCGTAAGCCCTGCGGAATGATTCAAAACGTTTATTTTAAAAATAGTCGATTGAACCACATTGATATTGAGGCGCGAGCCAGAAATAAACCACTGCTGATTATGGCCTCCGGGCCGTCGGTCAATCGTATCCGGGGGGAGTTTTATGATGATTATTTCGACTATATGGGCGTTAACGGCGCCTGTGCCCTGACGCCGATAAACTTTCGTTGGTATGTGATTATCGATCGCAGTTTCATTATCAATAAACTTGATTTTATTAGGGAAATTGTTGGCGTGTCCGATCTGGTGTTGTTCTGCCCGTGTAAATGTCTGGAGGCTATCTGCTCGTTGATTCCGCCTTCGCGCATTCGCTGTCAGTTTAAAATTATTGAAACGATCACCAATGCAATGTGTGAAACCTTTCTGGGGAAGGCCTACCCGGTAGAACCGAACGATGGCGAATATCACTGGTTTAATGAAACAGGATTCTCTGCTCATTTATCTCGTGCGGTATTTGATTATGGTACGGTCGCTTATCCCGCGCTACAAATAGCCTGCGCCTTAGGCTATAAGCATATTTATTTTGCCGGGCTGGATATGAACAGTTTTCATTCGCCTCGTTTTTATGAGCAGGCTGATAATATATTATCAACGCGCCTGCAGCGCGATTTTGATAAAATAACCCGGGCTTTTACTGCCGCACATTCCTATTGTGATAAACATGATATTAATGTAGTGAATTTATCGACGGAGAGCGCGGTGACGGTTTTTCCCCGACAATCCTGGGAAACGGTGATAAAGAGACGCTGAGCGCGTGGCCTGCCGGGAGCAGGCCAGCGGAGGCCGATCAGGAGGGAACGGCCTTTCGCACCGCGCTCAGCAGCGTCTGTGCGCCGGAGGAAAGCGGCGTATCTACGCGGGTCAGAATGCCAATGGGCTCGCCCTGGCCCTGGGTCGCAATCGGCAAGGCGGTGAGCGAACCGCGTCGCAGGTCGTCTTTTACCGCACCCGAAGGAACAAACCAGATGTAGTTGTAGTCAACCGTGAGCTGGCGGGACAGCGATGCAGACAGCGTTTCAATACAGCCAGCAGGCATTTTGCAGCCCTGGCTTTGTAGCAGGGTCTCGGCGTTCTGGCGCGGCACGGTGCCTTTAGGTGACACAACGACCGGCCACTCCAGCACCCGACTCAGGGTGATGTTTTCATGCAAAATCGGATGATCCGGGCGAACCACCAGCTTCAGCGATTCAAGAAACAGCAGTTCGTAGTTCAGCCCGGTCATCAGTTCAGGATCGGACATACGGCCAATGCCGAGGTCAATATCGCCGGACTTCAGCGCCGCCAGCAGCATGGTGTTGTTCATGGTCGCCACCTGCAGCGTGACGTCTTTTTGCTGCTGGTGAAATGGGCCGATTACCGCAGGCAGCACGCCCAGAGCCGCAGTGGGTAGCGCGCCAATGCGCACCACATCATTATTAACACCTTCTTTACGTACCAGCGCCTGTCCGGCGGTGTTCAGCGCGTCGAGCACTTTCACCGCATGGGTCAGAAATTGTTCGCCCACTAAGGTCAGCTGCGCGCCGAGGCGGCCGCGTTCAAACAGGCGGGTACCGGTAAGCTGTTCGAGTTCATTTAAGGTCTTAGAAAGCGCAGGCTGGCTAAGATTAAGGGTTTCAGCCGCTCGCCCCAATGTTCCTTGCTGGGCGACGGCCACGAAAGTGTGCAGATGGCGCAGACGAATGCGCTGACTAAAGAGAGCATTTTTTTCCATAAGCGATGTTTAAAACAGAGCAGCATGGGTGACAAGTAATGTTGTTTAATTTTGATAACTTGCTAGCAAATTATTATTAACATTTGTGCGGTTTAACAGACAAGCGTTTTGTTGCAGGAAGAAAGGAAACCCGGCGTGGCGATCCTCGCCGGGTGCGATCGTGTCGGCCTATTGCTCACCCGCGCGCAATCGCGGCGAAGGGCTCCGCCATCAGACGTCAAAGAAGACGGTTTCTTTTTCACCCTGCAGATAAATATCAAAGTGATAGACCGTTTCGTTGCCACGGATCTCTTTTCGGCCAATCAAGGTCTGACGGCGAACCTCCCATTCGATCAGGTTGAGCACCGGATCGCTGGCGTTCGCTTCTTGTTCGTCAGAGAAGTACATGCGCGTATTCAGGCCAATGTTAATGCCGCGCGCCACGATCCACAGATTGACGTGCGGTGCCATCATGCGTCCATCGCGGCCGACCGCCTGACCCGGCTTGATGGTGTCAAAACGCCAGACGCCGCTGTCAAAATTGGAGCAGGCGCGGCCCCAGCCGCGAAAATCGGCGTCCAGCGCTTTGCCTTCCTGATGGTCGGCGACATGGTTATAACGCCCGTTGGCGTTGGCCTGCCAGATCTCAATCAGCACGTCGCGCACCGGGGTGCCTGAGCCGTCGAAGACGCGTCCTTCAATGGCAATGCGTTCGCCCGGCGTGTGGCTGTTGGTCAGCGTGGGACCAAAGTTTTTCTCGAAAATATGAAAGCCGGCAGCGTCCGGCGCAAGGCCAATATGAACGTATGGCCCGGCGGTTTGCGAAGCGGTTTCCGGTAAATAGTCTTTCATCGTGCAGCCCCCTGGGTACGATTCTCAAACAGCGTGGCGCGCTGGCCGCGTAGCACCAGATCAAAACGGTACGCCAGGCAGTCGAGCGGCACGGCGGCATGGGTATCAAGTTCAGCAATCAGCGTGCGTACGGCGTCATCGTTGTTAATGGTTTTGACGATGGGGCACTGCTTGATGAGCGGGTCGCCTTCAAAGTACATCTGCGTGATCAGTCGCTGGGCGTACGCCTCGCCGAAGATCGAAAAGTGAATATGTGAAGGACGCCAGTCGCTGACCTGATTACGCCACGGGTACGGGCCCGGCTTGATGGTGCGGAAGAAGTAGTAGCCATTTTCATCGGTCAACACGCGCCCGCAGCCGCCAAAATTTGGATCAATCGGCGCCAGATACTGATCTTTCTTATGCCGATAGCGTCCGCCGGCGTTGGCCTGCCACACTTCAACCAGCGTATTTTTCAGCGGGCGACCAAAGCCGTCGCGGACATAGCCGTGCACGATAATACGCTCGCCGATCGGCAAGCCATCTTTGGCGTAGTTGAGGATCAGGTCGTTATCCAACGGGCCTATATCCTGCTGAGAAAAGACCGGGCCGGTGATTTCTGACAGCGAATTTTGCAGGGAAATAAGCGCGTTACGCGGTGAACGCAATACGCTGGTTTTATAGCCTGGCGCATAGGCCGGCGGGTGATTGTTGTAATCACGATGAATCACTTCTTGCGGTGACCATTTTGTGCTCATAGGTGGCTCCGTGTAGGGTATTTTATTATTGCCGCACTCAGTGTGTGTAAATGCATTGTTAATTAATAGTGAATTTAAGGTGTGTTTTAAATAACCTCTGGTTATGGCAACGCCAGAGTTAACGGTGGAATTTATGCAGTCGCCGGGATCACACTTTGTAAATTCTTACCGCACGGCGTTATGCGCTTACCTACACTGCAAATAGAGTCACAGGAGGCGAGATAACATGGCGCATACCCTTTCAGCAGATGATATTCGGGAAGATTTTTCGCAAGCAATGTCGGCAATGTACCAGCAGGAAGTCCCGCAATATGGCACTTTGTTAGCGCTTGTTGCTGACGTAAATCTGGCGGTGCTGGAAAATAATCCGCGCTTACATGAACAGCTGGCCAACGCCGATGAACTGGCGCGCCTGAACGTGGAGCGTCACGGGGCTATCAGGGTGGGAACGGCGCAAGAGCTGGCGACGCTGTGCCGCATGTTTGCCATCATGGGGATGTACCCGGTGGGGTATTACGATCTTTCCGTGGCGGGCGTGCCGGTGCACTCCACCGCTTTTCGTCCGGTTGATGACGCGGCGCTCCAGCGTAATCCTTTTCGTATTTTTACCTCGCTGCTGCGTTTGGAGTTGATTGACGACCCGGCGCTGCGTGACAAAGCGGCGCGTATTCTTGCCCGACGCGATATCTTCACGCCGCGCTGTCGGGCGCTGATGGCCCTTCACGACGAGCAGGGTGGCTTGACCCCGGCACAGGGGCAGGAATTTGTCCGTGAAGCGCTGGAAACCTTTCGCTGGCATCACCACACGACGGTCGATAAAGAAACGTATCAGGCGCTGCATCAACAGCATCGGCTGATTGCCGATGTGGTGTGTTTTCCCGGCTGTCATATTAACCATCTGACGCCGCGTACCCTGGATATTGACCAGGTACAGTCGCTGATGGCGAAATACGGCATCGAACCGAAAGCGGTGATCGAAGGGCCGCCGCGTCGCGCGGTGCCGCTGCTGCTGCGCCAGACCAGCTTTAAAGCCCTGGAAGAACCCGTTTCCTTCGCCGGTGACGCCAGCGGCACGCACACGGCGCGCTTTGGGGAAATAGAGCAACGCGGCGTGGCGCTGACACCTAAGGGACGGGCATTGTACGACCGGCTGTTGAGCGAGGCGGGTGTGGGAAAAGACAACCTTAGCCATCAGCAGCATCTACAGGCCGTATTCAAAGCGTTCCCGGACAGCGAATTTCTGCTGCGCCAGCAGGGGCTGGCCTGGTTCCGCTATCGTCTGACCCCCAGCGGCGATGCGCATCGCCAGGCCATTCGTCCCGGCGACGATCCGCAGCCGTTTATTGAACGCGGCTGGGTTATCGCACAGCCCATCACCTATGAAGATTTTCTGCCGGTCAGCGCCGCCGGTATTTTCCAGTCCAATCTCGGCGGTGAATCGCAGACGCACAGCCATGGCAACGCCAGCCGCGGCGCCTTTGAAACGGCGCTGGGAAGGCCGGTACTTAACGAGTTCAGCCTGTACGAAGAGGCGGAGATGCGCAGCAAACGGCGTTGCGGTTTGCTCTGAAACGGTTAATCTGCAAAGGAATAATGTAAAAAGGATGAACACCGATGCAGAATGCCGCAACGCGCGTAGAGACCCGTCAAGGATGGCTATCAGGACGAGTGGATGACGATATTCATGTGTGGTGCGGTATTCCCTATGCCGCGCCGCCCGTGGGGGCGCTTCGCTGGCGAGCGCCCCGGCCGGTTGCGCCGTGGCAGGGCGTTCGCCCGGCCGAGACTTTTTCTGCCGCCAGTTGGCAAAATGGGGAATACTGCCAGGAACTGGGGGGCGGCGATCCGGGGCGTTTCTCGGAAGATTGTCTCTATCTCAACGTTTGGGCACCCGTAGAACGTTCCGGCCCGCTGCCGGTGATGGTCTGGCTGCACGGCGGCGGATTTACCATCGGTTCTGGCGGGCTGCCGCCATACGACGGTAAAGCGCTGTCCAGACGCGGCGCGGTGGTGGTGACCCTGAATTACCGGCTTGGGCATCTGGGCTTTTTTGCGCATCCGGCGCTGGAAGGCGAAGACGGCGAGCGGCTGTATAATTTTGGCCTGCTCGATCAAATCGCCGCGCTGCGCTGGGTACAGGAGAATATCGCCGCGTTCGGCGGTGACGGTGACAACGTCACGTTATTCGGCGAATCCGCTGGCGCCCGCAGCGTGCTATCGCTGATGACCTCACCCAAAGCTGAAGGGCTCTTCCATAAAGCCATCATTCAGAGCGGCTACACGTTGCCGGATGTGCCGCGTGAAGCCGCATTGGCTCGCGGTGAAAGGCTGGCGGAACATTTTAATCTCGCCAATGCGTCCGCCGACAGACTGCGTGAAATTCCCGCCGAGGCGTTCTGGCCGCTAGCCGCGCCGCATACCACCGGCCCCGCGCCCATTGCGGGCGATGCGGTGCTGCCGCAGCCGATGCTTGACGTGTTCTTCGCCGGTAAACAGCACGCGATGCCGGTACTGGTTGGCTCCAATAGCGATGAAGCCAGCGTTATGGCGGTGTTCGGCGTCGATCTTGCCGGTGAAATCCAAAAACTACGCCGCGAGCGCCGCCTGGGGCTGGGATTGATTCGGCTACTGTATCCGGGCGTGAAGGCGGATGAAGCCCTAGGCCGTGAGGTGTGCCGGGACATGGCCTTTACCACCCTGGGTTACGTTGTGATGCAGGCGCAGCAGCGGATTAATCAACCGTGCTGGCGCTACTGGTTTGACTATGTTGCCGAGGCTGAACACGCCACTTATCCCCACGGCGCCTGGCATGGTAACGAGGTGCCTTACGTGTTTGATACGTTAGGGCACATTTCCCCCTCCTGTGACTATGCCACGCAAGACGATCTGGCCTTCGCCGCGCAGGTTGCCGACTACTGGGTACGCTTCGCGCGTGAAGCCAGCGCCGCGCACGTTGTGCTGGCGGGGCCGGTACGTTGGCCTGCAGCGGTGCGCGGCCGGGATCGCCTGTTGCGCATTGGGCTGCATAAGCGCGCCGGATTTCGCGTTGAAAACCGCTTTATGCGCGCGCGACTGGCGCTGTTCAAACGCGTAATGAAACACCATGTGAACCTGGATTAGCAGATTTTATTGCCTGACCAATTGGATTATCAGTGAATTTTGTCTAGAGTGGGCGGCAGTTAACACGCGCATTTTTTTGCTGCATTCCGATGATAAAAAGGACGCTTTGCCAGGCATGAACCGCAGACACTTTCTCAAATCTTCAATGGCTGTTGCCGCCGTGTGCGGTACTTCCGGTTTTGCATCGCTTTTCTCTCAGGCCGCGCTGGCGCAGGAGTCCGATATTGCCGACGGCCAGACGCGTCGCTTTGATTTCGGCGTGCTGCAATCGATGGCCCACGATCTTTCCCGTCAGCCCTGGGTTGGCGCGCCGCGCGCGCTGCCGGAAACCCTGGCCAACCTGACGCCGCAGGCTTACAACAGCATTCAGTACGATGCGCAGCACTCTCTGTGGAATAACGTCAACGATCGCCAGCTGGATATCCAGTTCTTCCACGTTGGAATGGGTTTCCGTCGTCGCGTGCGCATGTTCTCACTCGATCCGGCCAGCCAGCAGGCGCGTGAAATTCATTTCCGCCCTGAGCTGTTCCAGTATCACGACGCCGGTGTCGACACGAAACAGCTGGAAGGGCAAACCGATCTCGGCTTTGCCGGGTTCCGCGTGTTTAAAGCGCCGGAGCTGGCGCGCCGCGATATCGTCGCTTTCCTGGGGGCAAGCTATTTCCGCGCCGTAGACAGCACCTATCAGTACGGTCTTTCCGCGCGTGGTCTGGCAATCGACACCTACACGGATTCGCTGGAAGAGTTCCCTGACTTTACCTCCTTCTGGTTTGAAACCGCGAAACCGGGCGATACCACCTTCACCGTCTATGCGCTGCTCGACAGCGCCAGCATCACCGGCGCGTATAAATTCGTCGTGCACTGCGAGAAGGCGCAGGTGATCATGGACGTGGAAAACCACCTCTATGCGCGAAAAGATATCAAACAGTTAGGTATCGCGCCGATGACCAGTATGTTCAGCTGCGGTAATAACGAGCGCCGCGTCTGTGACACCATCCACCCACAGATTCATGACTCCGACCGTCTGGCGATGTGGTTGGGCAACGGCGAGTGGATCTGCCGTCCGTTGAATAACCCACAGAAGCTGCAGTTCAACGCCTATCAGGACAAAAACCCGAAAGGTTTTGGTCTGCTGCAGCTGGATCGCGACTTTACCCACTATCAGGATGTCATGGGCTGGTACAACAAACGCCCGAGTCTGTGGGTTGAGCCGCGCAATCAGTGGGGAAAAGGGGCCGTCAGTCTGATGGAAATTCCGACTACCGGCGAAACGCTGGATAACATCGTCTGCTTCTGGCAGCCGGAAAAGCCGATGAAGGCGGGCGACCAGCTCAACTTTAGCTATCGCCTGTACTGGAGCGCGATGCCGCCGGTTCGTTCGCCGCTGGCGCGCGTGCTGGCCACGCGTACCGGGATGGGCAGCTTCCCGGAAGGTTGGGCGCCGGGGGAACACTACCCGGACAAATGGTCCCGTCGTTTCGCCATTGATTTCGTCGGCGGTGATTTGAAAGCCGCCGCGCCGAAGGGGATTGAACCGGTGATCACGCTGTCCAGCGGTGAGGCGAAACAGGTTGAAATCCTGTACGTAGAACCGTTTGACGGTTACCGGATTCTGTTCGACTGGTACCCGACTTCCGATTCAACCGAACCGGTGGATATGCGCCTGTTCCTGCGCTGCCGCGGCGAAGCGATCAGCGAAACCTGGCTGTATCAGTACTTCCCGCCAGCGCCAGATAAGCGTCAGTACGTTGACGACCGCATTATGAAATAACGCCCCTGGCCCGGCCGAGCTTTGCCTGGCCGGGTTTTCTTCCCGAGTGAGAACCTAACATGACCCGCGTTGAAACGATCGTGGTATCGGACGCCATCACCCTTCAGGCCGTTAATGAAGGCCATATTACCGATCTTCACCAGATGGTGCTGCGCAACCGTGACTGGCTGCAGCAGACGCTGAACTGGCCGCAGTTTGTGAACAGCGAGCAGGACACCCGCCAGAACGTGCAGGGCAATATGATGCTGCACCAGCGCGGCATCGCGAAAATGTTTCTGATTTTTGTCGACGGCAAAATGGCGGGCGTGCTGTCATTTAACCAGATTGAACCGTCGAATAAGACCGGGTATATCGGCTACTGGCTCGATGAAGCCGCGCAGGGTAAGGGGATTCTGTCGGCGTCGTTACAGGCGTTTATTCGCTATTACGTGGACCGCGGCGAAATCCGCCGCTTCGTGATCAAATGCCGGGTTGATAATCTGCGCAGCAATCAGGTGGCACAGCGTAACGGTTTCCAGCTGGAAGGATGTTTACGTCAGGCCGAGTTTCTTAACGATGTCTTCTACGATCAAAACCTCTACGCGCGAATTATCGAACAGTCTGATTTATAGCGCACCGAACAGCGGGGTGCGGGTGATACGCTGCGCGCCGCTAATCGCTTTACGCCCGCGCAGGTGGATGGCCTCACCCGGCAGCGCTTCTACCACCACGCTGTCGCCAATATCAATGTGATACTCGATCAGCACATCGCCCTCGATACGCGCGTCGCCCTGAATCACGACGTGATCGTCCAGCAGAATCGGCCCGCCGCGGAGCCGGGCATTTCCGCCGACCCTGACATGATGCTTCAGCACGCAGTTGCCCTCGATGACCGCGTTTTCTGCCACCTGCGCACTGTAGCGAAGAGTGGGGATCGCATCCTCACCGTGTCCGGCGATGATACGCGCGTTGCCGTAAACCCTGGCGCAGTCGCACACCCAGATGTTGTTCGCCTCATTGCCCTCTAACCGTGCGCGGTCATAGATCTCTGCCCGGTGTTCGATAAAGGCGTGACACAGCGACGCATCACCGTAGATTTGCGCCTGGTGCACAACCCGGCAGTCGGTTAAACGGGCGCGATCGTAGATTTGCAGCGGCAGATCGCTGTCAGCGGTCAGGCCCTTCGCGCCGACAATCTGGCACTGTTCGCCTATGTAGGCACTGCCAAACAGATGGCAGTGGCCGTGAACCCTGGCCCCTTTAACGATGACGTTCTCGCTCAGCCGCGCGCCGTGGCTGATACGACTGGCACATACCCGTACGTTGCCGCCAATGGCTGCCTGATGGCTGACTTCGCAGATCTGCGTCAGCCGCGCGTTGCCGGCGACGGTTGCGCCCGCATAAACGAGGCTATTTTCATCGTAAATCCAGCAATCGCCTTCGTGACTTAACGCCTGCTCATCCGCAATCCACCCCCCCAGGCTGCCGGCGGCGACATCGGCAAAATCACGCAGGGCAATGATTTGCCACACCTGTACGCTCTCCCGAGCACCAGGCTCGCCAATTTGCACGCGACGGGAATTCTCACTGAGACGGTACTTTTTCATGGTGGCCTCTGACCTGGCGGATACCTTAAATGTAGCAAATTACGCTGGGCATAAGCGGGGATGAGGCGTATAACGAATAATACAAAAAATATTAATTAACACTAAATGTATTAGTGGTGAAAAAATGACAGAACGAAAATTACCAGACTATGGCGATGTCGCCGCCGCGGCGGAACGTATTGCCAACTATGCTCACCGTACGCCGGTGATGACCTCGCGCACCGTCAACGCTGATTTTGGTGCCGAAGTGTATTTCAAGTGCGAGAATTTTCAGCGTATGGGGGCGTTTAAGTTTCGCGGCGCGATGAACGCGCTGTTGCAGTTTACGCCCGAGCAGCGCGCCGCTGGCGTCGTGGCTTTTTCCTCTGGCAACCATGCGCAGGCGGTGGCGCTGGCGGCTAAGCTGCTGTCGATTCCGGCAACGATCATCATGCCGCTCGATGCCCCGGCGGCCAAGGTGGCGGCCACTAAAGGTTACGGTGGCCGCGTTGTGACCTACGATCGCTATACCGAAGACCGGGAGCAGATTGGCCGTGAGCTGGCGCAAAAAGAGGGGCTGACGCTGATTCCGCCTTACGATCATCCGCAGGTGATCGCCGGTCAGGGCACGGCGGCGAAAGAGCTGATTGAGGACGTGGGGCCGCTGGACGCGCTGTTTGTGTGCCTGGGCGGCGGCGGTTTGCTGTCGGGTTCGGCGCTGGCCGCGCGGCATCTTTCGCCGCGGTGCGCTATCTACGGCGTTGAGCCCGAGGCGGGCAATGATGGGCAGCAGTCGCTGCGCAGCGGTCAAATTGTCCACATTGAGACGCCGAAAACCATCGCCGACGGTGCACAGACTCAGCATCTGGGCCACTACACGTTTCCCATTATCCAGCATACGGTGGAGGATATTCTGACCGTGAGTGATGATGAGCTGATCGCGGCGATGACGTTTTTTGCCGAGCGTATGAAAATGGTCGTCGAGCCGACCGGATGCCTCGGCTTTGCCGCGGCGCGGGCAAGAAAATCCTCGCTGCGGGGCAAAAAGGTCGGTGTGATTATCAGCGGCGGTAATGTGGATATCCACCGCTATGCCCGTTTTCTGGCCGGTGAAAGGGAAAGTTGATGCAGGATGATAATACGCTGCTCCGGCAGCTCGATAACATCGCGAAAGGGGTGAGCGCAACGTTGTCACCCTTTTGTGAGGTGGTGGTTCACGACCTTACGCACCCGGATCACGCCATTCTGGCGATACACAACAATTTATCCGGCAGAACGGTAGGGCAGCCGGCCACGGAAATGGGGCTGGCGCGCATTGCATCGGCGGAATTTCCGCAAATTGTGGCGAATTACGCCAATCAGTTTGCCGATGGCCGCCCGGTAAAAAGCACCTCCATCGGTATTAAAGACGCCAATGGCGAATACGTCGCAGCACTGTGCCTTAACGTTGATATGACGCTGTTTCGCGGTATGCAAAGCGCGTTATCTCAGTTTACCGCAGTGGCCAGCGCGCCCCTGGTCGAGCACCTTGAGCCTGCTGGCCTGGAGGCTATCCGTCGTTATATCGACCGCTATGCGGCAACAAGGGCGACTACCGCACGAGCGCTGAGCGTTGACGACCGCAAAGCGCTGATACAGGCCCTGGGTCAGGAAGGGCTGCTGGAAGTACGTAAATCGATGGACACCGTGGCCCAACATCTTGGGATCTCGCGCGCTACCGCTTATCTCTATGCAAGACAGAAAAATGCCGTATAACGGAAAGACCGTTTACCTTAGCTAACGTCCATCTTCAGGAGAAAATATGCTGTTATCGAGTCTGCTTGCCATTGCTGCCGTGCTGATTATGGGGGTAATGAGCCCCGGCCCCAGCTTTATCTACGTGGCGCGAACGGCCGTCGTGCACTCCCGCGCCCACGGCCTGGTGACCGCGCTGGGCACCGGGGCAGGAGCCGCGACGTTTGCGCTGATGGCGATGCTGGGGCTGCAAAAGGTGCTGAATGCGGTACCGGAACTGTTTATCGGCCTGAAGCTGGCGGGCGGTGCTTATCTTATCTGGATAGGTATTAAAATTTTTCGCGGCGCACGTCAGCCGATGGCGATTGCCGTGGGGGGAGAAACGGTCTCTATTTCACTGTGGAACGCGTTTCGCGATGGGCTGTTCACCCAGCTCAGCAACCCGAAAACGGCTATTGTTTTTGCCTCAATTTTCACTGCGCTGCTGCCCGCGCATATTCCTACCGTGTTTTATTACCTGATCCCCTTGATGAGCTTTGTTATTGACGCCGGTTGGTACGCGCTGGTGGCGCTGCTGCTGTCGGCGGAGAAGCCGCGTCGTGTTTATCTGCGTATGAAAGGGGCGGTAGACAGGGTCTCGGCGACCATTTTGGGGCCGCTGGGCGTGAAGCTTATCTATACTTCTTTTTCACGCTAGCGCCGCGCTAAAGAATCATTTAAAATGCAACTTAAATAAATTTGAATAAATAAACAAAATGCATAATAAAAACGACGAACGCCAGGTGCTGAATTTGCCCGCCGGCTATTTTGGCATGGTTCTCGGCACCATCGGGATGGGCTTCGCCTGGCGCTACGCCAGCACTATCTGGCCGCTGAGCCACGCCATCGGCGACGGGCTGGTGATACTGGCAATTGTGATGTGGGCGCTGCTGGCGCTGGCGTTTATTGTGCGCGCAGTCCGCTTTCCGTATAGCGTCTGGCTGGAAATGCGCCATCCTATCGCCAGCAGCTTTGTGAGCCTGTTCCCGGCGACCACCATGCTGGTCGCGATTGGCGTAACGCCGTGGCTGCGGCCGCTGGCGTTGGCGCTGTTTATCATCGGGGTTGTGCTTCAACTGAGCTATGCTGCCTGGCAAACCGCCGGGCTGTGGCGCGGCGAACATCCGGCAGACGCCACCACGCCGGGGCTGTATCTGCCGACGGTGGCGAATAACTTTATCAGCGCCATGGCCTGCGGTGCTCTGGGCTTTAACGACGCCGGGCTGGTGTTCCTGGGGGCCGGGGTGATTTCCTGGATAACGCTGGAACCCGCGATTGTACAGCGCCTGCGTAGCGGCGGCGCGCTATCGATTCCGCTGCGTACTTCGCTCGGCATTCAGCTGGCCCCCGCGCTGGTGGCCTGTAACGCATGGCTGAGCGTCAACGGCGGCCACGCGGACGTGTTCGCCAAAATGCTGTTTGGCTATGGGCTGCTTCAGCTGCTGTTTATGCTGCGTTTGATGCCGTGGTATCTGCGCCAGGCGTTTAACGCCTCGTTCTGGAGCTTCTCGTTCGGTATCTCCGCGCTGGCCTCTACCGGGCTGCATCTCGGGCATGCCAGCGGCTCCGGCTTTTTCCACTACCTGGCGCTGCCGCTGTTTATCTTCACGAATATCGTGATCGGCCTGCTGCTGATTAAAACGCTGCTGTTGCTGCTTCAGGGTAAATTTTTGACGCGAGCTGCTGCGTCGACACTGATGAAACCGAAGGATGACTAATGACCATGCGTGATGAAAACTACTTCACCGAAAAATACGGCCTGACCCGTACCCATTCCGATGTCGTGCATGCGGCGACGATCGTTAAGCCGGGTAAGGCACTCGATCTGGGCTGCGGTAACGGGCGTAACAGTCTTTATCTGGCGGCGAACGGTTATGACGTAACGGCGTGGGATAAAAACCCGATGAGCATCCAGAATCTGTTGTCGATTCGCGAGGCTGAAGGGCTGACCTCTTTGCAGGCGGCGGTCAAGGACCTTAATACGCTGAGCTTTGATGGCGCGTACGACTTTATTTTGTCTACCGTGGTGATGATGTTCCTTGAGCCGGGGACGATCCCGCGTCTGATTGCCAACATGCAGCGCTGCACCGTTGCAGGGGGCTATAACCTGATCGTTGCGGCGATGGATACCGATGATTTTCCGTGCACGGTGGGTTTCCCGTTCGCGTTTAAGGCCGGCGAGTTGAAGGCATATTATGCGGGGTGGGATCTGCTGAAATATAACGAAGACGTTGGCGAGCTTCACCGTACGGACGAGCAGGGTAATCGAATTAAATTGCGCTTTGCCACCCTGCTGGCGCGTAAGAAATCATAATTAGTATTTATATAACGGGCGAAGAGCCCGTTATATGGTGAATTCTTTTTATTAATATTGCGTGTCTCCTCTATTTTTGTCGCGACAATCTCCTGATTCCTTTGCTATAACTTACTGGCATCTGTGCATTTCTCAGGGATTATCTCATGCGTACTCAAACGTTTTTTAAAGCGGCGGTTCTTGTCGGCGTTCTGGCTCTTGCCGGTTGTGCATCTAAGACCACCACGCCCGAGCAGTATTCCGGCTTTTTGAAAGATTATTCTGGCCTCAAACAAACGACAACGGCGTCCGGGAAAACCGAGCTGCGTTGGATCTCTCCGGACTACAAACCGGCCAACTACGCGAACGTTGTTTATAACCCTGTTACCTATTATCCGGTGCCGAAACCGACCACGCAGGTGGGTGAAAAAGCGCTGAACGACATTCTGGCCTATACCAATACCGAGCTGAAAAAAGCCATCAGCGAGCGCAAGCCGCTGGCGACCACCGCCGGTCCGCATAGCCTGATTTTCCGCGGTGCGATTACTGCTGTTGACTCCAGCAAAGAAGGGCTGCAGTTCTACGAGGTGATCCCGATTGCGATGGTCGTTGCCGGTACGCAGGCGGCCACCGGCCATCGCACCATGAACACCAACCTGTATTTTGAAGGCGAACTGATTGATGCGGCCACCAACAAACCGGTTATCAAAGTGGTGCGTAAAGGGGAAGGCAAAGACCTGTCGAACTCAGATGCGAAGCTGACGCTGGATACGCTGAAACAGGTGATTGATGATATGGCGATTGATGCGGTGAAATTCGATCCGTCGCAGAAATAAAAAATATCCCATCATGAATAAAGGGGCACCGATAAGGTAGCCCCTTTATTTATGATGGTATTATATTTTTGATGAATACATTATTCCGATTTTGTGGCCGCTTATTTTCCCTGTCAGAGAAAATATCGTGCCGTCAGCATGTTCGCGTCATGACTTTTACTCTCGAACGGCACGGTTGATTTATTTTCCACAGCACATTGCGTGAAGGACTAGGCGCGGCTGAGAAACGGCAGACGCCAGGCCAGCGGTTTGGCGAACATCACCAGATTGCCCAGCAGAATCAGCACCAGCCCGACGACGGCGTTTGCGTGCCATTGGTATCCTTCGTAGACCGTTGACAGCGTCAGCGCAACCAGCGGAAACAGCAGGGTACTGTAGGCGGCATTGCTGGCGCCGATGCGGCCAACCAGCGTGAAATAGACGCCGAAGGCAATGACCGAGCCGAACAGCGCCAGATAGAACAGCGCGCCCATATAGCTGAGGGTCCACTGCGGTGTGAAATCATCGCCGCGCAGCAGGGCGACAAGGCCAATGACTATCGTGCCGTAGAGCATCGCGCAGGCGTTAGTGGTGAGCGTCTCTAGCCCGCGGCGCTGGTGACGCAGACTGAGCATATTGCCCAGTGAGAAACCGTAGGTGCCCAGCGCGCTGAGGAGAATACCGGCCAGCAACGTACTGCTCATCCCCACGGCCTGCAGATCGTCCCAGAAGAGCGTCACAATCCCGGCCAACCCCAACAGCGCCGCCGCGTAAAAGCGTTTGGGCGGCGTCTGGCGGAAGAAAATAAAGCTATTAATCGCGTTAAACAGAACCGCCATCGAGAAAATAACCGATTCCAGACCGGTATTGATCCATTTCGCGGCGGTGTAAAAACAGAGGAAGTTAAAACCAAATACGCAGCAGCCTTGTACCATGCAGAACAGGTGGTCACGCAGCGCTAGCGGCCGCAGGCGGCGCAGGCACAGCAGAATGGTCAGCATGGTGGTGCTGGCGATGGCGAAGCGCCAGAAAATAGAGACGGCTTCGGGCACCGGACCCTGCTGTAAAAAGATGGCAATCCAGGTGGTACCCCAAATAACGACAACTAAAGCATAGAGCAGCGCGTTCATTTTTCCTCACAACGGTTATCGCGACAGAGATCCAGTCTGCCGCACGCGTGTCGTCGCCGCTTGCAGAAGGTTGCGGATGACTTGCATATTCTTGCGGTTTTTTGCCGTATAGCGGCGCAGAAAAGTAGCATCCACCCGCGACAGCCCCTAGACTAGGGCTATCGTTAATCGTGACAGAAATCGTAATGACCCACACCTACGCGACGTTTGAAAGACTACGGAGTCAGAAAGCTATTCTGCGGGAAACCGTCGCGCTCAATTCCGGCATTCAGCTTGCCGCGTGGTACAACAAACTCGATACGCTGACGGTGCAAAGCGATCATCATACCCTAAGCCTGTACGTCGCCGACGGCTATGAAAGCTACCAGAAAACGCCACACGGCTGGAAAAACGGCGGCGGGCCTAACCGTTTTTGCCTGATGCCGGAGGACAGTGAATCGACGTGGGATATTCGTGGCGATCTGTCGTTCGTGCATCTTTACTGCACCGATGAACACCTGCGCCACGTTGGGGAGCAGGTGTGGGATCGTAGTCCGGCTAGCGTGACGCTGGATGAACAAATCTTTGGCGATGACCCGAAAATTACGCTGCTCTACCGCCAGTTTTTGCTCGGCTGTGACTGGCAGCAGCCGGCGAATCAACTGACGTTAAGCAGCGCCAGCACGCTGCTGCTGACCCATTTGCTACAAAATTATGCCAACGTCCAGTGGCGTCTGCCGACGGTCACCGGTGGGCTGGCACCGGGGGTGTTACGAAATACGCTGGATTATATTGACGCGCATCTCAGCGAGCCGTTAACGCTGGCCGACCTCGCCGCGCAGGCATCGTTGAGCGAGTATCACTTTGCGCGCATGTTCCGTCAGTCCGTGGGCCTGGCGCCGCATCAGTACGTGATGCAGCAGCGGATGGATACGGCTCAGCAGATGGTGCGCTATAGCGCATTGCCATTAACCGACATTGCGCTACGCTGCGGTTTTAGCTCCGCGAGCCACTTCAGCAACCGTTTCAAAACGGCAATCGGCGTGACGCCATCGCAGCTACGCGCGAGCCTTGCTGGCTAACAGCGCGAAGCTCACCCCACCCAGCACTAAGCCCCAGAATGCGGAGCCGATACCCGCGAGGGTTATGCCGCTGGCGGTCACCAGGAAAGTGACCAGCGCGGCGTCGCGTTCACGTTCCGCATTCAGAGCCTGAAACAGACTTCCGCCCAACGTACCGAGCAGCGCCAGCCCCGCCAGCATTTGAATCCACGCGACGGGAAGCGCTGCCATCAGCGCGGTGATCGAACCACCGAAGATGCCTGCCAGAAGATAAAACACGCCTGCCGCCGCTGCGGCCAACCAGCGTTTTTGCGGATCGGGGTGGGCATCCGGGCTTTGGCAAATGGCGGCGGTAATGGCGGCAATGCACACCGAATAAACGCCAAACGGCGCCAGCAGCAGGCCAAAGGCGCCGCTGATCACCATCAGCGGCGAGACCGGCACCCGATAGCCCGACGCCTGTAGCGTGGCAAGGCCGGGCGCATTTTGCGAGGCCATCGTGACGAGGAAAAAGGGAATGCCTACGCTCAGTAACGCGGTGAGTGAAAAATGAGGCGTGACAAACTGAGGTGCAACGAAAGCCAGGTTAAGTGATTTCGTGACAACGTCACCTTTAAGCCATGCCACCGCGATCCCCACGGCCATGGCGGCCACCACCGCATAGCGTGGCGCCAGCGCTTTACACAGCAGCCAGCCCATCAGCATACTGCCGCATAGCAGCAGTTGCCCCTGTAGGGTGGCAAACGCCTGAAGGCCGAAACGCAATAAAATCCCCGCCAGCATCGCCGCGGCCAGTGAATGCGGGATCAGCCTCATCAGACGGGCGAACCAGCCGGTCAGGCCGCAGATGACAATCAGCGCGTTAGCGAAAATAAAAATGCCTACGGCTTCGTTGAGCGTCGCGCCCTGCAGGCCACCAACCAGCAGCGCCGCGCCGGGCGTTGACCACGCGGTCAGAATAGGGACTTTACGCCACAGCGTCAGAACCAGCGTGCTGAGGCCCATGGCCAACCCTAACGCCGTCATCCAGCCGGAAATTTGCTGCGGGCTTGCACCCGCAGCAGCGGCGGCCTGCCAGATAATTGCCGCCGAGCTGGCATAGCCGACCAGAACGGCTACAAACCCCGCCAGCAGCGAGGGGAAAGGAATAAGATAGGATCGCATTGTAGACCTTTGTGCGTTATAACGTACATTGAATGTATCATTGTGCGCTATAGCGCACAAGTGGCGTGCGACGGGCGAAAACACGCGCTGGCTGGGGTATACTGCGAAAAGGCAACGACATGGAGGCTGAATGAATATTGCACAACACCTGGCGACAACGCTAAAACACCTGCGTCAGCAGCGGGCATGGAGCCTGTCTAAGCTCGCCGAAGAGACGGGCGTTTCCAAGGCAATGCTCGGGCAGATTGAACGTAATGAGTCCAGCCCGACGGTGGCAACGCTGTGGAAAATTGCCACGGGCCTGAACGTGCCGTTCTCGGTGTTTATCACGCCGCCGTCGCCCGGTCTTGAACAGGCGTTCGATCCTCAGCAGCAGGCGATGGTGGTCACGCCGGTGTTTCCGTGGGATCCGGAACTGTGTTTTGACCATTTTTCCATTACGCTGGCACCCGGCGCGCTGAGCGAATCGACTCCGCACGAAAAAGGGGTGATTGAACATGTGGTGGTGATTGAAGGGCGTTTGGATATGCACGTGATGGACGAATGGCGCACGCTGTCGGCAGGGGAAGGGCTACGGTTCGCTGGCGATCTTGCGCATGCATATCGCAACAGCGCAGAGCAGACCGTGCATTTTCACTCGCTGATTCACTATCCCAAAGAAAAAGCCGCAGGAAACCCTGCGGCAAATCGCGACAATCAATCCTGATGTGGCCGTTACGAGGAAATCCCGAACACGCTAGCGACTGTAACGCGTTGCTCCCGGCTTCGGAACTGAGAATTCTGGCAATCGGTTTTCGAAATTAAGCTAACGGTGGCGCAGAAGCGGTGGAAACTGTTTTCGTCTCTCGCCGCTTCTGGCTACAATAGCCGCCATTTTGTGACTCTACTGGATAACTCAGACCGTATGCGCCAGCAGAACGCTCTTCTCGAACTCCTCAGCCCGGCCCGCGACACGGCGATAGCCCGGGAAGCGATACTTCACGGTGCCGATGCCGTTTATATCGGCGGCCCGGGTTTTGGCGCACGCCATAACGCCAGCAACAGTCTTCAGGACATTGCCGCGCTGGTGCCGTTTGCTCACCGCTACGGCGCGAAGATTTTTATCACGCTCAATACCATCCTGCATGACGATGAGCTGGCGCCGGCGCAGAAGCTGATCACCCAACTGTATGATGCCGGCGTGGATGCGCTGATCGTGCAGGATATGGGCATCCTGAAGCTTGATATCCCACCGATAGAGCTGCATGCCAGCACCCAATGCGATATTCGCAGCGTGGAGAAAGCTAAATTCCTCTCTGACGTTGGTTTTAGCCAGATCGTTCTGGCGCGTGAGCTGAATTTGCAGCAGATCAAAGCGATTCACGATGCTGCCGACGCCACCATTGAATTCTTTATTCACGGTGCGCTGTGCGTGGCCTATTCCGGCCAGTGTAATATCTCTCATGCGCAAACCGGGCGCAGCGCCAACCGCGGTGACTGCTCCCAGGCCTGTCGCCTGCCGTATACGCTGAAAGACGATCGGGGACGCGTGGTCGCGTTTGAAAAGCACCTGCTGTCGATGAAAGACAACGATCAAACCGCCAACCTTGGCGCGTTGATTGATGCAGGCGTGCGCTCCTTCAAAATTGAGGGGCGCTATAAAGATATGAGCTATGTGAAAAATATCACTGCACACTATCGCCAGATGCTGGACGCCATTATTGAAGAACGCGGCGATTTGGCCCGGGCTTCCGCTGGCCGTACTGAGCATTTCTTTGTGCCGTCGACCGATAAAACCTTCCACCGCGGCAGCACGGATTATTTCGTCAATCAGCGTCAGATGAACATTGGTGCGTTTGACTCGCCGAAGTTCGTCGGTCTGCCGGTAGGGGAAGTGCTGAAGGTTAACAAAGAGACGCTGGATGTTGAAGTGAGCGAGCCGCTGGCCAACGGCGACGGTCTCAACGTGCTCATCAAACGCGAAGTTGTCGGTTTTCGTGCCAATACGGTGGAGAAGATTGCTGAAAATCGCTACCGCGTTTGGCCAAACGAGATGCCGGCTGACCTGCATAAGGTGCGTCCGCATCAGGTGCTCAACCGGAACCTCGATCACAACTGGCAGCAGGCGCTGTTGAAAACCTCCAGCGAGCGCCGCATCGCCGTGGATATCGAGCTGTCTGGCTGGCAGGAACAGCTGGTGCTGACGCTAGCCAGCGAAGACGGCGTGGCGGTGACCCACACTTTAGACGGGGAATTTGCAGCGGCGAATAACGCAGAGAAAGCGCTGAGCCAGCTGCAAGACGGGATCGCTAAACTGGGGCAAACGCTGTACTACGCACGCAACGTTGAAGTGCTGCTGCCGGAAGCGCTGTTTGTTCCGAACAGTCTGCTTAACCAGCTGCGTCGTGAAACCGTGGCGTTGCTCGACCAGGCGCGGCTGGATGCCTATGTTCGCGGCAGTCGTAAAGCGGTTGCCGAACCGGCGCCGGTGTACCCCGAAAGCCATCTGAGTTTCCTGGCTAACGTTTATAACCATAAAGCGCGTGAATTTTACCACCGTTATGGCGTTCAGCTGATTGATGCAGCCTATGAAGCGCACGAAGAGAAGGGCGACGTGCCGGTGATGATCACCAAGCACTGCCTGCGCTTTGCCTTCAATCTGTGCCCGAAGCAGGCGAAAGGGTCGATTAAAAGCTGGAAAGCGACGCCGATGCAGCTCATCAACGGTGATGAAGTCCTGACGCTGAAGTTTGACTGTCGTCCGTGCGAAATGCACGTGATTGGCAAGATTAAAAATCACATACTGAAGATGCCGCTACCGGGGAGCGTGGTGGCCTCGGTAAGCCCGGACGAATTGCTGAAAACGCTGCCTAAGCGGAAAGCTTGACGCTAATGCCACTCGCCAGCGCGGGGGCATATAAAGTAAAAGGCCGGAAAGCGAGTGTGCTCTCCGGCCTTTTTTAATTAATTACGCTGGTCATTCGGCGGTGGCAGTTTGTTGTCGCCGTCATGTTTTGGCGGCTGACCTTTACCATCGTGCTGCTGACCCTTGTTATCGCGCGGCGGTTGGCCTTTGCCATCATGCTGCTGACCTTTGTTGTCGCGCGGCGGTTGGCCTTTGCCATCGTGCTGCTGACCTTTTTCATCACGCGGCGGCTGGCCTTTGCCATCGTGCTGCGGGCCTTTGTTATCGTGCTGACCCTGATGCTGTTGTTCTACAGGCGGCTTTTTCGGCGGATCCTGACGATCGGCGGCAAAGGCGGTTGAACACAGGCCCAGCGCCAGAATCGCAGACAGTGCAATACGTTTTTTCATCATGTACTCCAGACATTGCTTTGGTGCAATGGCGTTAGTTCACCAACAAAAAGTGGAGGAAATGTGAAGGCCAGAGCAATTAGGATTTCTCTTGGCCAGTACGATTCAATACCCAGGCAGCTGTTCTTTCAGGCTTTAAAACCGGCAGCGGTCATCAGCATGCGAAATAAGCCGCCCACCGTTGCCAGCGCCAGCACGCTGCCGCCCCACAGCGCAATTAACCAGAACAGGCGTGATATCCAGCGGCTTTTCATCAGTGATATCCCTCATTTTGCGGCACTTTGCCGCGAAACACGTAATAGCTCCAGAAGGTGTACGCCAGAATGACGGGAATAATAAAGATGGCGCCAATCAGCATAAACTCCTGGCTTTGTTGCGGCGCGGCGGCCTGCCACAGCGTGATAGACGGTGGAATAATCGCGGGCCAGATGCTGATACCCAACCCGCTAAAGCCCAGGAATACCAGCGCGAGCGTCAGAATAAACGGCGGCACATGGCTTTCACGCAGCGCCAGTTGATGCCATAGCGCGCCGCTTGCGGCCAGCACCAGCAGCGGGACCGGCAGCAGAGAGTAGAGATTGGGCAGGCTAAACCAGCGCGCTGCGATTGCGGCATGCTGAAGCGGCGTCCACGCGCTGATAATCGCCATCACCGCCAGCAGCGCGAGCAGCAGTCCACGCGCAGCGCGGCGCATACGGCTTTGCAGAGCGGCTTCGCTTTTCATGACCAGCCAGGTTGCGCCCAGCAGCGCATAGGCGATGACCAGCCCTACGCCGCAGAAGAGCGAGAATGGCGTCAGCCAGTCGAATGGGCCACCACTGAAGGCGCGCTGGCTGACGGGAAAACCGTTAATGACGGCTCCGACAACTACGCCCTGGCAGAAGGTGGCCAGCATCGAGCCGCCCATAAAGGCGTTATCCCAGAACGGGCGATGTGAAGGCGTGGCATTGAAGCGAAACTCGAAGGCGACGCCGCGGAAAATCAGCCCGATAAGCATCAGCGAAAGCGGAATCGTCAACGCATCAATAATGACCGCGTAGGCCAGCGGGAACGCGCCAAAGAGTGCTGCACCGCCGAGTACCAGCCAGGTTTCATTGCCGTCCCATACCGGAGCGACGCTGTTGACCATTACGTCACGCTCCTGTGCGCTGCGGGTAAAGGGAAACAGGATGCCAATACCTAAATCAAAGCCGTCCATGACGATATACATCAGGGTGGCAAAGACAATAATCACAAACCAGACAATAGACAGATCGACATTCATGCTCGCTTCTCCTGGGACGACTGTGCGGTGATCGCGGCGGAAAGTGGACGCGACGGCGTACCGTGCGGCGGTGGATTAAACGGCTGAGGCCCTTGGCGAATCAGTCGTACCATGTAGCTGTAGCCGACGCCGAAGACCGCGCTGTACACCACAAAGAAGGCCAGCAGGCTGATGCTCATATGCAGATCGCCGTGGGCCGAGACGGCTTCCGCCGTACGCTGCAAGCCGTAGACCACCCACGGCTGACGACCGACTTCGGTGGTCACCCATCCCGCGAGAATGGCGATGAGCCCCGATGGCCCCATCAGCAGCGCGAACCACAGGAACGGGCGTGAAGTATAAAGCGTCTGTTTTTTGCGTAGCCACAGCGCGACGACGCCTAGCAACAGCATCAGCATGCCTAATCCGGCCATAATGCGGAACGACCAGAAAACGATCGTCGAGTTTGGCCGGTCTTCTTTGGCAAAGTCTTTGAGTGCAGGCACCTGTTTATCCAGACTGTGGGTGAGGATCAGGCTGCCCAGCGCCGGGATTTCCAACCCGTAGCGGGTACGCTCCTGGTTCATGTCCGGCCAGCCAAACAGCAGCAGCGGCGTCGGTTCTCCCGGCGGATTTTCCCAGTGGCCTTCAATCGCTGCAATCTTTGCAGGCTGATGCTTCAGCGTATTCAGCCCGTGCATATCGCCTACCATCGCCTGAATAGGGGCGACAATCAGGGTCATCCACAGCGACATGGAGAACATCACGCGTACTGCCGGTGAGGGGTTGCCACGCAGTAAATGCCAGGCTGCCGAAGCGCCGACAAACAGCGCGCTGCTCAGAAACGCAGCGATGCACATATGCAGCAGGCGGTAAGGGAATGATGGGTTAAATACCACCGCAAACCAGTCTACCGGCACCACTTGACCATTGACGATTTCGTAGCCCTGCGGCGTTTGCATCCAGCTGTTGGAAGCGAGGATCCAGAACGTTGAGATCAGCGTGCCGAGGGCCACCATGCAGGTGGCGAAAAAGTGCAACCCTGGCCCAACGCGGTTCCAGCCAAACAGCATCACCCCGAGAAAACCGGCTTCGAGGAAGAAGGCGGTCAGCACTTCGTAGGTCAGCAGCGGGCCGGTAATGCTGCCGGCAAACTGCGAGAAACCGCTCCAGTTGGTGCCAAACTGGTAGGCCATCACCAGGCCGGAGACGACGCCCATGCCAAAATTGACGGCGAAAATCTTCGACCAGAACTGATACAGCGAACGCCAGAGCGGGTTATGGGTTTTTAGCCATAGACCTTCCAGCACCGCCAGGTAACTTGCCAGCCCAATAGTGATAGCAGGGAAGATAATGTGAAACGACACGGTAAAGGCAAACTGAATTCGTGCGAGGTGAAACGCATCAAGACCGAACATGCAGACTCCGGAAAATAGAATAACTCCCGGTGATTTTACGCAGCGGCGTGAATGGGTTGCAGAAACAGTCGCCGCCTTTTAAATGATAACAGTTTTGCTTTTTTATTTGCCCGTTTTTCCGACAAAGCTAATTCAATCATGGCGATAGAGTGAATATATCAGTTACATAAAAATGCAAAAATTGTAACGCTGATATAATATATTCGCACAGTTTGCGCGATTGGGATCGACCATGAAAAAGTACCAGCGGCTTGCCGAGCAGATGACGGAACAGATCGCCCACGGGGTGTGGCAGCCGGGTGATAAGCTGCCGTCGCTGCGCGAGCAGGTGGCCAATAGCGGTATGAGCTTTATGACCGTCAGCCATGCGTATCAGCTGCTGGAAAGCCAGGGGCGGATTGTTGCACGCCCGCAGTCCGGTTATTACGTGGCGCCGCATCCGGTAGCACCGCGCGCGGCGGCCCCCGCACAGGTAATGCCGGATAACGCCGTCGATATCAATACCTACATCTTTGAGGTACTGCAGGCCAGCCGCAACGCGGCGGTGCTGCCGTTTGCCTCGGCGTTTCCCGACCCTAAACTGTTCCCGCTGCCGCAGCTGAACCGTTCGCTGGCACAGGTGAGTAAAACCGCCACGGCCATGAGCGTGATTGAAAACCTGCCGCCGGGTAACGATGAGCTGCGTCATGCTATTGCCCGCCGCTATGCGTTACAGGGTATGACGATATCCCCTGATGAGATTGTGATTACCGCCGGTGCGCTGGAAGCGCTGAACCTGAGCCTTCAGGCGGTAACGGAGCCGGGCGATTGGGTGATCGTGGAGAACCCCTGTTTTTACGGGGCGCTTCAGGCGCTGGAACGCCTGAAGCTGAGAGCGCTGTCGGTTGCCACCGACGTGAAGGATGGGATTGATCTCGACGCATTGGTGCAGGCGCTACAGAACTATCCGGTGAAAGCCTGCTGGCTGATGACTAACAGCCAGAACCCGCTGGGTTTTACGCTGACGCCGGAAAAGAAAGCGAAGCTTATTCAGATCCTTACCGCCCACAATGTGACCCTGATTGAAGACGATGTTTACAGCGAGCTCTATTTTGGCCGAGAGAAGCCGCTGCCCGCGAAGGCGTGGGATAAGCAGGATATGACGCTGCACTGCAGTTCGTTTTCCAAATGCCTGGTTCCTGGGTTCCGTATTGGCTGGGTGGCGGCCGGTAAACATGCGCGTCGCATTCAGCATTTGCAGCTGATGAGCACGCTGTCGACCAGTTCGCCGATGCAGCTCGCTTTGGTCGACTATCTGGCAACGAAGCGCTACGACGCTCACCTGCGCCGCTTGCGCCGCCAGCTGGCCGAACGTAAGCAATTGGCGTGGCAGTCGCTGCTGCGTTCGCTGCCGCCTGAGGTGCGCATACACCATAACGATAGCGGCTATTTTCTCTGGCTGGAGCTGCCGGCCGGGATGGATGCGGGCACGCTGAGTGCGAAAGCGCTGGAACACCACATTAGTATTGCTCCAGGCAAAATGTTTTCGACGACCGACAGCTGGTCGTCATTTTTCCGCTTTAATACCGCGTGGGGCTGGGGGGAAAGAGAAGATAAAGCGGTCGAAACCCTGGGGCAACTTATTCGACAAATGCTGAGTTAATCACCAACGCTTATTTTCAGCTTCTGTATTTAATTATTCCCCCGGTTATTCGGGGGCTTTTCATTTTGGCTGGTCATAGGAAATTCGCATAGCACCTGCGGCCAGTAACTCCTTGTCTATAATCCATATTATCTGCATTGATTATTGCTTTTTTGCGGAATGCGCACTTTGTCACAACCTGTGCAAATTTTTATCTGCCGCAACGGTGGTTGTCATGGCGCCGTCTATTTTTAAACAGGGAGATATTTTTAACGGCACGGCTGCCGCTCAAATTCATTGTGACAGGAGTAAAACTTTATGAGCAAGACATTTGCCCGCAGCAGCCTGTGCGCGCTGGTGATGACGGTTGCCACCGCCAATGCCGCCGAGCCGCCAACGTCATTGGGAAAAGGCGAAGGACGACTGGATATTATTGCCTGGCCGGGTTATATCGAACGCGGTCAGACCGACAAGCAGTACGACTGGGTCACGCAGTTTGAGAAAGAGAGCGGCTGCCAGGTGAACGTCAAAACGGCGGCGACGTCTGACGAAATGGTTAGCCTGATGGCGAAAGGCGGCTACGATCTGGTGACGGCTTCCGGCGATGCCTCGCTGCGTTTGATCATGGGTAAGCGCGTGCAGCCGATTAATACCGCACTTATCGAAAACTGGAAAACCCTCGACCCGCGACTTGAGAAAGGTGCATGGTTTAACGTCGACGGCAAAGTGTATGGCACCCCGTATCAGTGGGGACCTAACCTTCTGATGTACAACACTAAAACCTTCCCTGTGCCGCCGGATTCCTGGAACGTGGTCTTTGTGAAACAGGATCTGCCGGACGGCAAAACCAATCAGGGCCGCGTGCAGGCCTACGATGGCCCAATCTACATCGCGGACGCGGCGCTGTTTGTGAAAGCGACACAGCCGCAGCTCGGCATTAGCGACCCGTACCAGCTGACCGAAGAACAGTACCAGGCGGTACTGAAGGTCTTGCGCGATCAGCATAGCCTGATTCATCGCTACTGGCATGACACGACCGTACAAATGAGCGACTTCAAAAATGAAGGCGTGGTGGCGTCCAGCGCCTGGCCATACCAGGCCAACGGCCTGAAAGGTGAAGGTCAGCCGATTGCGACCGTCTTCCCGAAAGAGGGCGTTACCGGTTGGGCGGATACCACCATGCTGCACGCCGAAGCGAAGCATCCGGTTTGCGCCTACAAGTGGATGAACTGGTCGCTGACGCCGAAGGTGCAGGGTGATGTGGCGGCGTGGTTTGGCTCACTGCCGGTGGTGGCTGAAGGGTGTAAAGCCAGCGCGCTGTTGGGCGACAAAGGTTGTGAAACCAACGGCTACAGCTTCTTTGACAAAATTGCCTTCTGGAAAACGCCGATTGCCGAGGGCGGCAAGTATGTGCCTTACAGCCGCTGGACGCAGGACTATATCGCCATTATGGGCGGCCGTTGATTACCCAGGAGTCCATTATGACGTATGCAGTAGAGTTTCATGACGTCTCGCGACTTTATGGTGACGTTCGGGCGGTGGATGGCGTGAGTATCGCCATCCATGACGGCGAGTTCTTTTCGATGCTGGGGCCGTCTGGCTCCGGCAAAACCACCTGTCTGCGGCTGATCGCCGGATTTGAACAACTGAGCGGCGGCGCTATCTCTATTTTTGGCCGTCACGCCAGCGAACTGCCGCCGTGGGAGCGTGACGTTAACACCGTCTTCCAGGATTACGCGCTGTTTCCGCACATGTCAGTGCTTGATAACGTCGCCTACGGGCTGATGGTCAAGGGCGTTGGCAAGAAAGAGCGTCAGGCCAGGGCGGCGCAGGCGCTGGAGAAAGTGGCGCTGGGTTTCGTCGGCGGGCGCAAGCCGTCGCAGCTTTCCGGCGGCCAGCGTCAGCGCGTGGCGATTGCCCGCGCGCTGGTTAATGAACCCCGGGTGCTGCTGCTCGACGAACCGCTAGGTGCGCTGGATTTGAAGTTGCGCGAGCAAATGCAGTTCGAATTAAAAAAGCTGCAACAGTCGCTGGGGATCACTTTTATTTTCGTCACCCACGATCAGGGCGAGGCGCTATCGATGTCGGACCGTGTCGCGGTCTTTAACAACGGTCGCATTGAGCAGGTGGACTCGCCGCGTGCGCTTTATCTGCGCCCGCGAACGCCGTTCGTCGCCAGCTTTGTCGGGACCTCTAACGTGTTCGACCCGGCGATGTCGGAGACGCTATGCGGCATGACGGGGAACTGGGCGCTGCGACCTGAACACATCCGCCTGAATGAAGGTGGCGAAGTGCAGGTGAAAGGGCGGATACAGGCGGTGCAGTATCAGGGCGCGGCGACGCGCTATGAGCTGCTGCTTGAAAGCGGCGATAAGCTACTGGTGAGCTAGGCGAACTTTGCCGTCGGGCTGGATGCGGAAGGACCTGCGGTGGGCCGGGATGTTCTGGCCTCCTGGCCGCGCGATGCCATGATCGCGCTGGATGGAGGGAGGTAAATGGAGATGAGCATGACGCCGGTACCTTCCTCCCGCGGCGGCGGAAAGATAGCCAGCCTGTTCTGGCGTAAGCCGACGCTGGGGCTTTTTCTGCTGCTGCTCGGGCCGCTGATGTGGTTCGGTATTGTCTATTTCGGTTCGCTGCTGACGCTGCTGTGGCAGGGGTTTTACACCTTTGATGATTTCACCATGTCGGTTACCCCGACGCTGACGCTGGCAAACCTGTACGCCCTTTTTAACCCGGCTAACTACGACATTATTGTCCGTACGCTGGTGATGGCGCTGGCAGTGACGGTCGCCAGCGCGCTGCTGGCGTTTCCGATGGCGTGGTATATGGCGCGCTATACCCACGGCAAGAAAAAGGCCTTCTTCTACGTGGCGGTCATGCTGCCGATGTGGGCCAGTTATATTGTCAAAGCCTACGCCTGGACGCTGCTGCTGGCCAAAGACGGTGTAGCCCAGTGGTTTTTAAATCACCTGGGTCTACAGCCGCTGCTGGCGGCGATACTGAGCGTGCCGGGCGTTGGCGGAAATACGCTGTCGACCTCCGGTCTGGGGCGCTTTCTGGTGTTTGTATACATCTGGCTGCCGTTTATGATCCTGCCGGTACAGGCTGCGCTGGAGCGGATCCCCGGCTCGTTGTTGCAGGCATCCGCTGACCTCGGCGCATTGCCGCGTCAGACTTTCCGCCATGTCGTGCTGCCGCTGGCGATACCGGGGATTGCGGCGGGGTCTATCTTCACCTTCTCGCTGACTCTTGGGGACTTTATCGTCCCGCAGCTGGTGGGGCCGCCGGGCTACTTCATCGGCAATATGGTTTATTCTCAGCAGGGGGCTATTGGCAATATGCCGATGGCGGCGGCGTTTACCCTTGTGCCAATCGTCCTGATTGCGCTCTATCTGGCGTTTGTGAAGCGCCTGGGAGCATTCGATGCACTCTGAACGCGCACCGCTGTTCCTCAAAATTGCCGCCTGGGGGGGTGTTATTTTCCTGCACTTCCCGCTGGTGATTATCGCGCTTTACGCCTTCAACACCGAAGACGCCGCCTTCAGTTTCCCGCCGCAAGGCCTGACGCTGCGCTGGTTTAGCGAGGCTGCTGGGCGCAGTGATATCTACGAGGCTGTGACACTGTCACTGAAAATTGCCGCGCTGTCGACGGCCATTGCGCTGGTACTTGGCACGTTTGCTGCAGCAGCGCTGTGGCGGCGGGATTTTTTTGGCAAAAGCGCGATATCGCTGCTGCTCCTGCTGCCGATTGCGCTGCCGGGCATTGTTACCGGACTGGCGCTGCTGACCGCGTTTAAGGTAGTGAATCTGGAGCCGGGGCTGTTCACGATTGTGATCGGTCACGCCACGTTCTGCGTGGTGGTGGTGTTTAACAACGTCATTGCCCGATTCCGGCGGACCTCATGGAGCCTGGTCGAAGCGTCGATGGATTTAGGGGCTAACGGCTGGCAAACCTTCCGTTACGTTGTGTTGCCAAATCTGGGCTCGGCGCTGCTGGCAGGGGGAATGCTGGCATTTGCGCTGTCGTTTGATGAAATTATCGTCACCACCTTCACGGCAGGCCATGAGCGCACGTTGCCGCTGTGGCTGCTTAACCAACTTGGGCGCCCGCGCGATGTGCCGGTGACCAACGTGGTCGCGCTGTTGGTGATGATACTGACAATGATACCGATTTTAGGGGCATGGTGGCTGACGCGCGAAGACGACGCGGCCACCGGCGGTGGTACGACATTTAAATAAAACAGGATCATGCTATGCAACATAAGTTACTGATTAACGGTGAGCTGGTCGCGGGTGAAGGCGAAGCGCAGCCGGTCTATAACCCCGCTACGGGTGAGATCCTGCTGAACATCGCGGAGGCCAGCGCCGCGCAGGTAGATGCGGCGGTGCATGCCGCCGACCGTGCATTCATACAATGGGGACAAACCACGCCAAAGCACCGCGCAGAGTGTTTGTTAAAACTGGCCGACGTGATTGAAGCGCATGCTCAGACGTTCGCCCGGCTGGAATCCCTTAACTGCGGCAAGCCGCTGCACTGCGTGGCCGGTGATGAAATTCCGGCGGTGGTGGATGTATTCCGCTTCTTTGCCGGCGCGGCGCGCTGCCTGAATGGCCTGGCGGCCGGGGAATATCTTGAAGGCCACACTTCCATGATTCGCCGCGATCCGGTTGGCGTGGTGGCCTCGATTGCACCGTGGAACTATCCGTTGATGATGGCCGCGTGGAAGTTGGCACCGGCGCTGGCGGCGGGCAACTGCGTGGTACTGAAACCGTCTGAAATTACGCCGCTTACGGCGCTCACGCTGGCCGAGCTGGCGAAAGATATTTTCCCTGCCGGCGTGCTGAACGTTCTGTTTGGTCGCGGTCATACCGTTGGCGATCCGCTGACCGGCCACGCGAAGGTACGCATGGTGTCGCTGACCGGCTCAATCGCCACCGGCGAGCATATTCTGGCGCATACGGCATCTTCCGTTAAGCGCACGCACATGGAGCTAGGAGGGAAAGCGCCGGTGATTGTGTTTGACGACGCGGATATCGATGCCGTGGTTGAGGGGGTACGGACGTTTGGTTTTTACAACGCCGGACAGGATTGTACCGCCGCCTGTCGAATCTATGCGCAGCGGGGCGTTTATGACCGGCTGGTGGCTCGCCTTGGTGCGGCGGTGGCAACCCTTAAATTCGGCGACCCGGAGGATGTGAGCACCGAACTGGGGCCGCTGAGTTCACTGGCACATCTGACGCGCGTCAGCGATGCCGTGGCGCGGGCCAGGGCGCTGCCGCACATTAAGGTGGTAACCGGTGGTGAGAAGGCAGAGGGAAGCGGTTATTACTTCCAGCCGACTCTGCTGGCGGGCGCGCTGCAGGAAGATGATATCGTTCTGCGTGAAGTGTTTGGCCCGGTAGTCAGCGTGACGGTGTTTGACAGTGAAGAGCAGGTGCTGGCGTGGGCCAACGATTCACAGTATGGCCTGGCCTCGTCGGTATGGACCCGCGACGTAGGGCGCGCGCACCGTTTGAGCGCGCGTTTGCAGTACGGTTGTACGTGGATCAACACCCACTTTATGCTGGTCAGCGAAATGCCCCACGGCGGGCAGAAGCTATCGGGGTACGGCAAGGATATGTCGATGTACGGACTGGAGGACTACACCGTCGTGCGCCATGTGATGATTAAGCACTGATTACCCCCTTCGCGGTAGGCGAAAAACCTGCCGCCCACTGCGCCATTTTTGACATGCCCGGAGCAACGTGCGAGGATGCGCGCCGTTGTAAAACCGGGCAAAGTCAGCATCATGAAAAAGAGTATTGTGTGTAGCGCTGCCGTTATCGCGGCCTTAATCGGCGTGGGTATTATCTATTCCGCGAATCATATTGCCGCCTGTCACGGCGAACATCGGCTTGATGCCGCCTGCCTGGCGCAGGCCTGGGATACGGAGAAAGTGAACCCTATCGCGCAGTTCAATCCCAATTATGCGGTGAGCGACCCGGTCGCTGATACGATTTTTACCGCTTCCCAACCAAAACGCTAATCGTAACCCATATCACAGAATTAAAAACTAAAGAGGCGTACCGTTGCTTTGGTTTTAATTCATCCATGCAGTGAATTCATCTGGAGATGAATGTGTGTGGATTAGCGATCCCTACGCGAAAAGCGGCAAAAACTTGATGTGCGTCAAAAAACGTAGCATATTGCGCCGCTTTAACGATCAATTGTAAGGACTAAATTGGTGACGCTGTATCAACACATGCTTGTTTTCTACGCCGTGATGGCCGTGATCTGTGCCTTTATCACCTGGTTTCTCACTAAAGAAAGTACCTCTATTCGTCTGATAGCGACGGTATTGATTGGCGCAACGTGGCCATTCAGCTTCCCCGTTGCGCTACTGCTGTCGCTGTTCTGACGCTAATGGCTAAGATCGCTGAGCAGAATGGCGATGCTTTTACCGCCTTCAGTCTGTTCGAGTGCGATTTTGACGATAATCGTCAGCGGTACCGATAGCAGCATCCCGACCGGGCCCAGCAGCCAGCCCCAGAAAATTAACGACAAAAAGACCACCAGCGTGGAGAGCCCAAGGCCGCGTCCCATGATGCGAGGCTCAAGAATATTGCCGAAAACGAGATTTATAATCAGATACCCCGCAAGTACGATAAGCGCGTCGTAAAAGCCGCTGAACACCAGCACCTGCAGAATAGGGGGAATGGCCGCCAGCACCGACCCGATGTTGGGGATATAGTTGAGCGCGAATGCCAGTAGACCCCAGATAAACGCAAACCGCACGCCCAGCAGTTCCAGCATTCCCCACACAATCAGGCCGGTAACGAGGCTAATGGCGGTTTTCAGCACCAGATAGTGCGACACGCTGTCCAGCGCCCGTTGAATGGCCGCCATCCCTTCCACCGGTCGCGACATAATTTGCTGGAATTTTGCCGGGAGCTGCGGCACCTCCAGCAGCATAAACACGACCGTGAGCAGCAGCAGGAAGATTGACGACATGGCGTTTGACAGCTGGCTTAACAAACGTGAAACCAGCGTCATGGCGGCGTTGGGATCGATATATTTAATCAGTTCATCGGGAGAGACGGAAATGCCGAAGCGCTGCATCCATGGCTGAAGGTTATAAAGCGGTACCGCCAACGACGAACGATATTGCGGTAGCGTACGCGTCAGCTCGTTAAGCGAGGTGCCCAGCGATGCTAACAGCAGCACGGCAACCAGGATAATCACGGCGATGAGCAGCGAAATGCCGAGCACGCGCGGGACGCGGCAGCGCACCAGCAGTTGAACCACCGGGTTAAGCACCACGGCGATAAACAGCGCCAGTACGAAGGGCACGATAATTTCTGCCGCAAAGCGAATACCGGTAAGAATGATAACCAGCATGCCGAGCATGATGACGATTTTTAATCCATTAAGCGTGATGATCGGCCTGGCCATGGTTGCTCCTGCTATAAATTCTGCTGATTATGATAATTGCGAATCATCTAATAATAAATGCATTTACATCAAACAACCTTAGTAAAGATTTGAAAACATTTTGAAATACTTCGTTGGCTGTGTTAGAAATTAACTGTGTTTAACTACTGAGGACAATTTTAATCCGCAACGATGAGAAGCAATACCGCGGATGATTGTAATTTTATGGACAATATGTTCAGGACGTTTGTTTCTGCCAAAACTTCTGTTTTTCCTTCCTTTTCTGCCTTCTGTGGTGAGCATCACTGGCGCAGCGCGCTATAGTCCGTCTCTTCGTTTGAGCTAAATACTAATCATTTTATTTCGGTTTGCGCACGTCGCGAGCCGTAGCAGATTATATTCTCATGCAGGAGAAGGATCATGTTTTACTGGATTTTATTAGCCCTGGCTATCGTTGCTGAAATTACGGGTACGCTGTCTATGAAATGGGCGAGCGTCAGTGATGGCAACGCTGGTTTTATTTTAATGCTTGTTATGATCGCACTGTCTTATATTTTTCTTTCGTTCGCAGTTAAGAAAATAGCTCTCGGTGTCGCCTACGCGCTCTGGGAAGGGGTCGGCATTTTGTTGATTACCCTGTTCAGCGTTTTATTGTTTGACGAAAGCCTGACGGTGATGAAAGCAACCGGCCTGGCGACCCTGGTTGTCGGCATCGTGTTGATCAAATCGGGTACGCGAAAAGCGCCGAAGAAAAGCGTTATGATGAAAAAAGAGGTGAATCATGCCTAAGTTTGAATTGATTCACGGCTTGTGGCTGGCGGGCTCCATTGTACTGGAGATAGTCGCTAATATTTTCCTCAAGTTTTCGGACGGCTTCCGTCACAAGCTTTACGGCTTCCTGTCGCTGGCGGCGGTGTTAGCCGCTTTTAGCGCGCTGTCTCAGGCGGTAAAGGGGATTGACCTGTCGGTTGCCTATGCCATTTGGGGTGGTTTTGGCGTCGCGGCAACGCTGGCGGCGGGCTGGATTCTTTTCGGCCAACGTCTGAACCATAAGGGTTGGATGGGGCTGGCCCTGCTGCTGGTCGGTATGGTGATGATTAAACTGGCCTGATGTGATCGCTGCCTGAGAAATCGGGCAGCGAAATTCGCTGTCTGTATTACGCTTGTAACAAAGGGTTCGCTTTGTTTCTGCGAGGGTGATACATGTTCAATCCGTCACGCTGGCGTAATATTGCCACGGCCAAAACGCTGTTCGTGATGATCTTTTTAGCAGGCATCGGCCTGATTTTTTCCATTATCGCTTTACTGTACCTTTCACAGAATCTGATAAGCAGCAAAACAAACGATATTGATGCTCGCCGTTCGGCACTCTCCGTTGATGGCGCGATACAGACCTCCATTAACCGCGTTTTGTCGCTGGTTATCGATAACGCCATCTGGGATGACGCGGTGCGCGAGGTGTATGCTCCGAAGCTGAACACGACCTGGCTGTACAATACCTGGGGCGCAGGCTTTAAAATTAACAATCTCTATGACGGTACGTTCGTGCTTGATGAACACGATAAAGTACTGTGGGGATCGTTTCGCAGCGCGCCGTTTACGGAAACCAATCTCGATTTTTTTGGCGAAGGATTGTCCGCGCTGATTGCCAAAAATGAAGACGCGCTGCGTCGCGGTAGCAATATTTTCGCCGGTATTACCCGCACCCGTGAAGGGATTGCCTTTGTGGGGGTCGGCCTGATTCGCCCCATGGTCGGTCGTTTACAGGTGCGTGACGCCACGCGCCGCTATCTGGTTATCACCCGCCATATCAATCCTGTTTTATTGAAAAACCTTGGTAATACGTTTCAGATTGAGAACCTGACCCTGGTCGATGCGCCCAGGAATATGTACAACATTCCGCTACGTACCTCAGGCGATAAGGTCGTTGGCTGGCTAGACTGGCAGCTTCGTCAACCGGGCGCTGAAGCGGCCAGCGCGGCATCGCCGCAGATCCGTATCATTGCGCTGCTGGCCGCCGGGCTCATTTTGCTCTTTATATTGCTCAGTAGCTTAGGGCTCTGGAAACTGGCGCGCGGGGAACGCCAGGCACGTGAAATCGCGCTGACCGATTGGCTGAGCCATTTACCAAACCGGCGGGCGCTGATCGAACAGCTTGAGCGCGTTAGCCGTCGCGGCGATGATGATATCAACACGGTGGTATTTATCGATCTCGATGGTTTTAAGGATGTTAACGACATTTATGGTCACGATATCGGTGATATTCTGATTATTCGCATTGCCGATATGCTGCAAACGTTACTGCCAACCGGGGGCATGCTGGCGCGAATGGGCGGCGACGAATTTGCAATGACCGTTGGCGGTGAACAGTCGGAAGCGCGCGCCTCGGCGTTTGCGGGGCGCGTGCTGGATTATCTTAACACGCCGATACGTATCGGCGAACGAACGCTGCACATCAGCGCCAGCATCGGTATTGCCAGCGGTCGCCTGCAAACCATTTCAAGCTCCGAGCTGTTTCGCCAGGCCGACATCGCCATGTACCACTCTAAAGTCACCGGAAAGGGGCGCATTACCCATTATGACGCCGAGCTGAACGGTGCCCGCGAGTACCAGCTTTCTATTGAAAACGATATCCGCCACGGCCTGGAACATGATGAGTTCGAGGTATGGTATCAACCGATTGTCTGCGCGCGCACTCAGGTAATGATTGGTGTGGAAGCGCTGGTGCGTTGGCCCCGGCGGCCAAAGGGTGAACTGATGCCCGAAGCGTTTATTGCCATCGCCGAAACCAGCGGTCTGATTTATTCTCTCGGGCAGTTTGTGCTGGCGCGGGCCTGCCGCGATCTGCTGGCGCATCCGGATCTAAAGCTCTCGGTGAACATTTCACCCGCGCAGTTCCGCGATCCTGAGTTCGAAAATAAAGTGTCGAGCGTACTCAGGTCGTCCGGTTTCCCGCCTTCACGTCTACAGCTTGAGGTGACGGAAACCTACGTGCTGGAGAAACCTGAACGCGCCCGCGCGGCGATTGCCAACCTTAAGGCCCTGGGTACCGCCGTTGCGCTGGATGATTTCGGTACCGGCTATTCGAGCATCGGTTATCTTCGCCGGTTTAATTTTGACACCATCAAAATTGATAAATCACTGGCCGGACTGGTGGACGATGATGAACAGGCGGCGGCGCTGGTCGGTGGTACGATTCGTATTGCCAGTGCGCTGGGAATGACGGTGATTGCAGAAGGGGTTGAGACAGAGAAGCAGATGAAGCTACTGCGCCTGGCGGGTTGCGATCAGCTGCAGGGTTTCTATTTTAGCGAACCGATGCCGTTATCGTCGCTGCTGGCTTTGCGTCGCCAGCAGCGGCAGAGTTAGTTACCGGCGGCCAGCGCTTCCAGCTTATCGCGAAAACCGGTAACAGAAATGGCCCGATTATCGGCGCGCCAGCGATCTTTCGCCGCCGGTGCCGAACTTTGTACGGCAATCAGCTGCCATCCGGCGTCGGTTTTCAGCAGCAGCGGAGAACCGCTGTCGCCAGGCAACGTATCGCATTGGTGGGAAAGGACGGTGTCCTGCGCCCAGCCGGTGACGGTACAGTCTTCATGGCTATAGAGTGAATCCAGATGATCGACCGGGTAACCGGACTGCGTGACTTTGCGCCCGGCGGCTTTCAGCGCGGCGGTCAACTCGGCTTTGTTGCCGGTAAATAGCGGCAGCGGCGTGATGCCGGAGGGGGGATAGCGCAGCACAATCAGCCCAAAGTCCCACGGTGCGGCGGAAGATGGCACAATCCAGCCGTCACCGTCGGCCTTCAGCCGTTTACCCAGCGAAGGATCGACGCGCCCCTCAATACCGTGAATTTCATAGCGCCAGCTGCCTTTTTGCGATACGAAGCGCAGCGCAACGGCTTTATCCAGCTTGCCGCGAGGCGGCTCCAGCAGACAGTGTCCGGCGGTTAATGCCAGGTGCGGTGAAATGAGCGTGGCGGTACACAGGTTGCCGCTGGCGGTTTCCAGTTGACCGATGGCATCCCACGGCTCTTGCGATGGATGACTGACCAGGGTGCGATCGTCCTGACCAAAGAACAGGGTTTTAATATCTTTTGCGCTGATGCCGCTATCACTGTCATCAGCATGAGTCATGAAGGGCTGAACGGATAACGATCCCAGTAAACAACACACAAAGGCTGTACGCATATCACTCTCTGATGGGGCAATTATGATTATAAAAACGAAACCCAGTGAGACTACTATAGACGGGAGCAATGAAAAGTGGGAGCAAAATCAGCGAACTACACTCAGTAAAAGAAGAACTGGGTCGCAATAAGCGCGCAGACGATCAGTAATGCCAGGATGAGCTCGAAACGATAGCGCCGCAACATGATTGGCTCTCCGGGAAAAAATCGGCGCTGTAATAGCGCCGATGCGAATAGTTGATCGTTCAGACCGTTGGCGAATCCGACGCCAGAGAATGACGTGACGGGATAACGCGGCGGTCTGAACCGGCGCGTTCACCGCGCCGATGTCTATCAATAATGATTAAGCAGCTGGCTGTGCAGCCGGTTTAGCAGCGGCGTGATGTTTCACTGCTTTTTTGTGTTTTTTAGCAGCCTGAGCTTTTTGCTCTACAGCCGGTTTGGTTGCTGCTTTTTTGTGTTTTTTAGCAGCCTGAGCTTTTTGCTCTACGGCCGGTTTAGTTGCTGCTTTTTTGTGTTTTTTAGCAGCCTGAGCTTTCTGTTCTACTGCTGGTTTAGCAGCGGCTTTTTTGTGTTTTTTGGCAGCCTGAGCTTTCTGTGCAGGTGCAGCTGCTTTGTGGTGTTTTTTATGGTGAGTCGCTTTTGCCGGAGCAGCGTGAGTCGCCGTCGCAGCAGCAGCCGGTGCCGGAGTGGCAGTCGCGTCAGCAGCGAAAGCAGCAGAAGACAGACCCATAGCAGCGGCAACAACCAGAGCTAATACTTTTTTCATTCTCATACCCTCGAATTGGTTTTTTCATTCAACCCCACTGCGGGGCCGTTGAAAGAACTATACCCGCAGGCTATAAGTCTTTCCGTGAGTGATTGGTATCGGCGTGTAACGGAATGTACAAGACTTGTTGTACAAACGTACAAGGGCGATTTTTCATCGCCCTCAATAGGTTAGTCAGCGCAGGTTGCCCGGTCAGATCGCTGCGACAGGTAGACGCGGAAAATAAGCACAAAGGCCATTGCCACCACGATAGCGGCAAGCAGGTAGATACTGTCCAGCCCGTGATAGCCGGCGATCCATCCGGCGACCGGCCCGGTAATACCCAGCGCCAGGTCGAGGAAGGCAGAATAGGTGCCCAGCGCGGTGCCCTGGTTTTGCTCTTCAACCTGCCTGACCGCCTCGACGCCGAGGGCCGGGAAGACCAGCGAGAAGCCGGAGCCCGTCAGGAAAGCGCCGAACCCGGCAACCCACGCATTCGGCGCAAACCAGATAATCAGCAGCCCAAGGCATTCGAACAGATAGCAGACCAGCGACACGCGAATACCGCCAAAGCGAATGATGGTGTTGCCGAGTACCAGACGAATACAGATAAAGCCGACGCTGAATAATGACAGCGTGAATGCTGCACCCTGCCAGCCGTGGGCGGTGAAGTAGAGCGTGATAAACGTCGCGATGACCCCGAATCCCACCGTACCCAGCCCAAGCCCCAGGCCGTATGGCCAGATTTTACGTGCCACGACGTGGAAGGGGGCTCTGACGCCTGCGCTGACGCTCACGTCGGCGCGGGTGCGGGCAAACAGTAAACCGACGACCGAGATAATCACAATCAGCGCGGCAAATCCGCTGATACCAAATGCGTCATTCAGCATCACGCCCAGCGGCGCGCCTGCGGCCATCGCAACGTAGGTGGCGACGCCGTTCCAGGAAATAACCCGCGAGGTATGAACGGCTCCGACCGTTTTTATGCCCCAAAGCGTGGACCCGGTGGAGGTAAAGCTTTCGCCGACGCCAAGGAATACGCGGCCAACCAGCAGCATCGTCACCGCCAGAAGCGGGCTGCCGTGTGCGGCGGCGGCGGCCAGAGTGAACAGACCACTCAACATACAGCAGATGATCCCGAGGCTGACGACCTTTTTCGGCCCCCAGATATCGGTGTAACGCCCGGCGTGAGGGCGGCTAACGAGCGTGGAAATATACTGCAGGCTAATCACTGCACCCGCGACCAGCGTGCTGTAACCAAGATGGTAATGGATAAATCCAGGCAGCACCGCCAGCGGCAGACCAATGGAGAGGTAGCAGATGCAGGTAAAAACAACGATCGAGATAATGCGCAGATTGAGCTGGGTATTGTTAGCGTAGGTAGTCATCACACGAAGCGGGTAAGACAAAGGTGGGCTTATTATAGAAAGTGCCATCTAGTATGGCGAGACAACAAGGCATTTTATGTCAATAACATAAGCATTAAAAATAATGGGCGGCGACGCGTGCGCCGCCGCTTATGATCAACGCAAGCGTTTATGCAGGGTGTAGCCAATGGCCAGAGCACCCACCAGCAGTATGGCGATGAAGGCACCGACGCCGTTCCAACCGTATTGGTGCCAGAACACGCCACCTAGCGTACCGGCAATGCTGGACCCCAGATAGTAGCTGAACAGATACAGCGATGAGGCCTGGCCTCTGGCGCGGCGCGCGCGCGGGCCAATCCAACTGCTGGCCACCGAGTGCGCGGCGAAAAAGCCTGCGGAGAACAGCAGCATACCCGGAAAAATCACCCACAGCGGCGAGAACAGCGTCAGCAGCAGGCCGAGCAGCATCACGCCGGTAAAGAAGATCATCACCGGGCCACGCCCGTAGCGGCTGGTCATGACGCCGGCTTTCGGCGAGCTCCAGGTGCCGGTCAGATAGGCGACGGAAAGCAGACCTACCACCGCCTGATTCAGCGACCACGGCGACAGCATCAGACGGTAGCCAATATAGTTGAACAGGGTGACAAACGACCCCATTAGCAGGAACCCTTCGACAAACAGCAGCGGTAAGCCGCGATCGCGCCAGTGCAGGTGAAGGTTAATCAGCAGCGACTTTGGCTTCAGTGAGCTGGGGCGGAAGTGGCGTGACTCCGGCAAAATACGCCAGAACATAATGGCGGCGGCCAGCGCAAAGGCGCTGATCACCGCCAGCGCGAGGCGCCAGCCGAAGAAATCGGTCAGTACGCCGGTAAGCAGACGGCCGCTCATCCCGCCAATGGAATTGCCGCTGATATACAGCCCCATGGAAAAGGCCACGAAGCTGGGGTGGATCTCTTCGCTCAGGTAGGTCATGCCAACGGCAGCCACGCCGCTCAGCGACAGGCCGATCAGCGCACGCATGATCAGAATACCGTGCCAGCTGGTCATGACGGTCGACAGCAGCGAGCAGCAGGAGGCCAGCAGCAGGGCGGTCACCATGACCTTCTTGCGCCCGATGGCATCGGAAAGCGGGCCGGTAAACAGCAGACCAACGGCCAGCATCGCCGTTGAAATAGAGAGTGAAATACTGGTTCCGGCGGGGCTGATGCCGAATTCATGCGACAGCACCGGCAGAATGGGCTGCACGCAGTACAGCAGGGCGAACGTCGCAAGACCCGCGGAAAACAGGGCGAGCGTGACGCGGATAAACGGCGGCGTACCGCGGCGGATAAAAACATGGGTGGAGGTTGGGCTAGCATCGCGGACATCAATAACGGGCGTATGGTCTGCGGTAGTTGTGCGGCTCACGGGAAGATCCTTGGCTAAAAACAACGAGTAATGGCGACATAGGTCACATAATCAGAGTAGGAAAATGTAAATATTCTGTCTAATATATTAATAATCTCAATTGATATGTATTAAATATGAATATCGAGCTGCGTCATTTACGTTATTTTATCGCTGTCGCAGAAGAGCTGCATTTTGGCCGCGCCGCCGCCCGCCTGAACATCTCGCAGCCCCCGCTGAGCCAGCAGATCCAGATCCTGGAACAGCAGGTGGGCGCCCGTTTATTTGCCCGCACTAACCGCAGCGTTAGCCTGACGGAAGCCGGGCGTCAGTTTCTGGCCGACAGCCGCCAGATCCTATTACAGGTCAACGAAGCCGCCGCGCGCGCAAGCCGCCTGCACCATGGTGAAACCGGCGAGCTGCACATCGGCTTTACCTCCTCTGCGCCATTTATCAAGGCCGTTTCCGATACGCTGTCGGCCTTTCGACAGCGCTACCCGGACGTGCACATTCAGACTCGCGAAACCAATACGCGCGAACAGATTGCGCCGTTAACTGAAGGGACGCTTGAGCTGGGTCTGATGCGTAATACGCAACTGCCGGACACGCTCGACTGGCAGATTATCCTGCGCGAGCCGCTGCTGGCGATGATCCACCGTGACCACCCGCTGGCTCAGCGACCCTCGGTCAGCCTGGTTGAGCTGGGCAAAGAACCGTTCGTTTTTTTTGACCCTCACGTTGGGACCGGTCTGTATGACGATATTCTCGGCTTGATGCGTCGCTACGGCGTGACGCCGGCGATCGCTCAGGAGGTTGGGGAAGCGATGACCATTATCGGCCTCGTGGCGTCAGGACTTGGTGTTTCCATCCTGCCGGCCTCGTTTAGCCGCGTGCAGCTGAATGAAATGCGCTGGGTACCCATTACTGAGGTGGATGCGGTATCGGAAATGTGGCTGGTGTGGTCAAAACATCATGAGCTTAGCCAGGCGGCGGAACGTTTTAAACAGCAGCTGATAAATGCAGCAAAGCTGAGCGTTGAGCGATAAAAAGCGTGAAAAATTGTGCGGTAAATCACAAGGCTAAGTAAATATTTGACGACAGCCATTGAAGTCATTCACCATAGCCCAAAGTTTATTTCGAAGCGCGAAAATAAGGGAGTTAACGGTGGTAGCGGATAGTCAGCCAGGCCATATCGATCAAATCAAGCAGACCAACGCGGGGGCGGTCTATCGCCTCATTGATCAGCTCGGCCCGGTGTCACGCATTGACCTTTCCCGACTTGCGCAACTGGCCCCCGCCAGTATTACCAAGATTGTACGCGAACTGCTGGAAGCTCACCTGGTACAGGAAACCGAAATTCAGGAAGCGGGTAGCCGCGGCCGCCCGGCGGTTGGGCTGATGGTAGAAACTGAAGCCTGGCACTATCTGTCCGTGCGCATTAGCCGTGGTGATATCCATCTGGCGCTGCGCGACTTGAGCAGTAAACTGGTGGTGGAAGAGTTGCTCGAGCTGGCGCTGGAGGACGAAACGCCTTTCCTTAACCGCGTACTGAGCCATATCGATCAATTTTTTATCCGCCATCAGAAGCTGCTTGAACGGTTAACCGCGATTGCGATTACGCTGCCGGGTATTATCGATACCGAAAACGGCATTATTCACCGCATGCCATTTTACGATGTGAAGGATATACCGTTGGGTGAAACGCTGGAAGCGCACACCGGCGTGCCGGTGTACATTCAGCACGACATCAGCGCCTGGACCATGGCTGAAGCGCTGTTCGGCGCTTCGCGCGGCGCGCGCGATGTCATTCAGGTGGTCATCGATCACAACGTAGGTGCCGGTGTCATTACCGATGGGCGTTTGCTGCATGCAGGCAGCAGCAGCCTGGTGGAAATCGGCCATACCCAGGTTGATCCGTATGGTAAGCGTTGCTACTGCGGCAACCACGGCTGTCTGGAAACCATTGCCAGCGTGGAAAGCGTGCTGGAGCTGACCCAGGTGCGAATGCAGCAGTCGATGAGCTCGATGCTGCATCAACAGCCGCTGACCGTCGACTGGCTGTGCCAGGCGGCAAAGCAGGGCGATTTGCTCGCCAAAGATATCATCAGCAGTATTGGTACCAACGTCGGGCGCATACTGGCAATCATGGTGAATCTGTTTAATCCGCAAAAAATTCTTATCGGTTCGCCGTTCAACCAGGCGGCCGACATTCTCTTCCCCGCCATTGGCGACTGCATCCGCCAGCAGTCGTTGCCAGCCTACAGCCAGCATATTTCCGTGGAGCAAACGCAGTTCTCCAACCGAGGCACCATGGCCGGTGCCGCGCTGGTCAAAGATGCGCTGTATAACGGAACGCTGCTGATCAGACTGTTACAGGGTTAACATTTTTTCGCGGTTTTGCAAAAAATTGCGCTACCTCAATCCGACCCCCTGGCGCATCACGTAAACTTTCACCCCGTTGAATTATTCATTGTCTTGATATTTTATCGGCATACCTGTGGGGTTCGTGAGTGATGCTAAATCGTTTCTTTATTACTGGAACTGATACTTCTGTCGGTAAGACGGTGGTTTCTCGTGCGCTATTACAGGCGCTCGCCGCCAGCGGGAAACGTGTGGCAGGTTATAAGCCGGTAGCCAAAGGCAGCAAAGAAACCGCCGAGGGGCTGCGTAACAAAGATGCGCTGGTGTTGCAAAGCGTTTCGTCGTTGGCGCTGCCCTATGAAGCGATTAATCCTATCGCACTGAGCGAAGAAGAAAGCAGCGTGGCGCACAGTTGCCCAATCAACTACACGCTGCTGTCCGACGGCCTGGCCAATCTCAGCGGCATGGTGGACAACGTGGTGGTTGAAGGTACGGGCGGCTGGCGTAGCCTGATGAACGATCTGCGCCCGCTGTCTGAATGGGTCGTGCAGGAGCAACTGCCGGTGCTGATGGTGGTGGGGATCCAGGAAGGGTGCATCAATCATGCGCTGCTGACGGCGCAGGCCATCGCTAATGACGGCCTGCCGCTGATCGGATGGGTTGCCAACCGTATCAACCCTGGGCTGGCGCACTACGCGGAAATTATCGATGTGTTGAGCAAGAAACTGCCGGCGCCGCTCATTGGCGAATTGCCGTATCTGCCGCGCCCGGAACAGCGTGAACTCAGCCAGTACGTTGATTTAGCGATGCTCCGGAACGTGCTGACGGTAGATAGAATTCTGGCGTAAGGTACGCGACAGCACCGACGCCAGCACGCAGGCCATCAGCAAACCGGGCAGCAGCGTATACTGCCCGGTCATTTCACAAATCATCAGCGCTGACATAATCGGCGCATGCGTGGTCATCGCCAGCAGTATCGGCAGGCTCTCGTTTCCCGGGAATCCGGCGCTGCATGCCTGAGCAAACAAAATCCCGATAGCCAGTCCGACAAAGAGCGTGGGCGTAAATACCCCGCCGGGCGCGCCGGAGCCGCTGCTGGCGAGAATGGCGAGCAGTTTACACACGAAGATCCCCGTAATGATGGCCAGGGTCGGTGGCGTGAGCAGAAAACCCTGTACCACGCTGTAGCCATTGCCCCAGACGGCGGGGGTCAGTAGCGACAGCAGACCGACGATAAGCCCACCGAGCGCCAGCTGCCACGGTGGCGACAGCTTCAGCGCCACAAAACCGCGGTGAGTGGTATCCATTAGCCACATTAATAGCGGCCCGGCAAGGCCGCAGATCAACCCGGCGGCAAGCATCAGTCCATAGTCAACGGCAGTGAGAGCAGGCAGCGCGTCGACCTGATAAAGCGGCCTGGCGTCGCCATTGAGTAGCTGACTGGCGAGCAGGGCAACCACGGCCGCAATCACGACCGGCCCCAGAGAGGCGAGCATCAGCGTGCCGAACAGAATCTCGGCAATAAACAGACTCCCGGCCAACGGCGCATGGTAGGCACTGGCCATCCCGGCGGCCGCACCACAGGCAATCCATAGTTTCCATTCGGCTTTTGGCGTAAAGCGCTGGGCAAAAAACGATGCCGCCAGCGCGGCCAGCAGTATCATTGCCCCTTCGCGGCCGATTGCGCTACCGCTAGCAACCACCAATAGCGAGGCAGTGGATTTGATCAGGCTGGAGCTGGCGTCAAATCGGCCCTCATCGCTCTCCAGTGCTTCCATATAGTCGGTGGGCGCATGGGGCCGCTGACGCGTATAGCGCTGCCAGCCCCACAGCAGCGTACCGGCGGCCAGACCGCCCAGCGCCGGGGTAATCAGGCGTCGCCAGCCGCTTAGCCCTTCGGCGGCGTTCACCAGGCTGCCGCTGTCGTTACTTAAAAACAGCCATTCCAACAGCAGCATGGCATGGCGAAACGCCGAGACCGCCAGGGCCGCCAGAACGCCAATGATGCAAGCGAGCAGAAGGCGGCGAAACATCGCATTGATGTCGGGATAATGATGAAGACGCTGCATGAGGCTGAAACGCTTAACGATAGAGCTTTTTATCAGCGACGGGGATCAGCAGCTGCGACTGCCACTGCGTAAGAGTATGCTGCGCGAGCTGCCCCAGCGCGGTGAAGAAGGGGTGATTGGCTTTCTCGACAAACTCCTTGAGGAAGCGCGGAGCCCACGGCAGCAGATGCCAGGCAAGCAGCTGCTCGCAGGCTTCTGGTCGGTCATTTTCAACCAGCCATGCCGCCAGCATCAGCAGGGTACCAAAGTGATCTTCCGGCTCGTTTTGTTCAACGTCGAACGCGATCGCGTTTTCACGCATCCACTGGCGTAGCGCCAGCGTGGAATCGCCAAACAGCACGTTTTCCCGGTCTAGCCAGACGGAGCCCCACGGCGGCGACGGTAACGCCGATGGGCCGATAAACAGCCGCTGCCAGGCCTCGGCCAGCGATTCATCGCTGTGGGAGGCAAATGCGGTGGACAGCGCATCGGCGTTTTCGAGCGGATACGGCCATTGCCCGGCCCACTCGCCGTCGCGTAAGGCGGCGACCAGCGGCTCAGCGAGTGCGCTATCCGGCGCGAAATAGAACAGTGCTCCCAGTACGCGAGCAGAGAAAGCTAAAGCGTCGTTGTGCTGAACGTCATTCATTACTGCAAATTCCTTAAAAGGGCGCGGGAGAGGTCCCGCGCCGAGAGTTTATCCGGCAATCGCCATGCCGACGGTCATATGCAGGCCGTAGAACAGCCCACGGCCGATCAGTTCACCCACGATCAGCAGCAGCAGCCCGATCGCCAGGCCGACGGCCCGAGGCGGTACACGGCGCAGCAGCGGGCATAACCAGCAGCCCAGACCCGCCGCCAGCAGCACGAAGCGCACGACCTGCCAGAGTCCCCAGTCGGGGAGCAACGCATTGGCCTGCTGTACTGAACTGTGAATAAACCCCAGATCGTTGGTCTGCATTACCACAATGGCCAGGCTCGCCAGAAAGGCCAGCGTGCTTAAACCGGCAAAGAACTTGCCGTTAAAAGGCACCTTCGAGAGCTTAAGCAGCAGGGCAGCAAACAGCGGGCCGGTTAGCATGACGGTTAAGAAGAACGTGGCCGTCGTATAGCCATTATACCAGGTTGGCACCGTATCTATCTGATAAACGCGCGTCATTGCCCAGACAAATATCAGCCCCAGCGCCATGGCGATCACCAGCCAGATACGGCCCAGGGTTTCCGGTATTTTGCCCAGTACGGAAAACAGCCACCAGAAGCCGCCGACGGCGAAGAAAAGCGAGCCGCTGGCGATTTCATTGCTGAGCGCGGAGGCGCCGATGCGGTTGAGCGAATTGAACGCCCGCAGCGGCGAACCAAGGTGCAAAACCGAGGCAAAAAAGGCAATGCCCATTATCACCCACAGGAAGAACATATTGCGTACGATGCGTCGCCGATCGTCGGTTTCACTGTGTGCCGCCAGCCAGCCCATCCCGCTCACGATGATGGCGCCCGCCACGCATTGCCCCAGTACCGTAAACAGCACCAGTGGCCATTCATGCCATCCGTTGCCCATCTTACACCTCCTTCGGGTTGGCCAGGTAGCCAGTGGTATCGCCGCACGGACGTGCATTGGCGTTAGGTTTAATCACAATGCTCGGCTTGGTAAAGTGCGCCGACGGCAGCGGCGCAACGGCCGCCAGCTGCCCGTGCTTCTGGCGAAGCTCTTCAATCGGCCCGAAGTCCAGCGCGCGCAGCGGGCAGGACTCGACGCAGATCGGTTTTTTGCCTTCCGCCACGCGTTCGTGGCAGCCGTCGCACTTGGTCATGTGGCCTTTTGCCGCATTGTACTGTGGGGCACCGTACGGGCAGGCCATATGGCAGTAGCGACAGCCGATGCAGACGTCTTCGTCGACGACCACAAAGCCATCTTCTCGTTTATGCATCGCGCCGCTCGGGCATACTTTAGTACAGGCCGGATCTTCACAGTGGTTACAGGCGATGGACAGGTAGTAGGCAAAAACGTTCTGATGCCAGACGCCGTTATCTTCCTGCCAGTCGCCGCCGGCGTATTCATAAATACGGCGGAAGCTGACGTCCGGGGTTAAGTCTTTGTAATCTTTACACGCCAGCTCGCAGGTTTTACAACCGGTACAGCGGGCGGAGTCGATGAAAAATCCGTATTGCGTGCTCATTGACTAATCCTTATACCTTCTCGATCTCAACCAGGTTGGTATGCTGCGGGTTGCCTTTCGCCAGCGGCGAAGGGCGGTGAGTGGTCAGCGTGTTGATACAGGAACCGTGGTCAATGCGATCGCCATCCATCTTCGCGTCGTGCCATGCGCCCTGGCCCATGGCCGACACGCCGGGCATGATGCGCGGCGTCACTTTAGCTGCAATGCGCACTTCACCACGTTCGTTGAATACGCGAACCATATCGCCGTTCTGAATCCCGCGTTTTTGCGCGTCTATCGGGTTGAGCCAAATTTCCTGGCGACAGGCGGCTTTTAAGACATCCACGTTGCCGTAGCTGGAGTGGGTGCGGGCCTTAAAGTGGAAACCAAACAGCTGCAACGGGAATTTGTCGCGCAGCGGATCGTCCCAGCCTTCAAAGGTGGAGGCGTACACCGGCAGCGGGCTGATAGTTTCATCTTTTTCCAGCTGCCATTTCGCGGCAATATCGGCCAGACGGCTGGAGTAAATTTCAATTTTTCCCGATGGAGTTTTCAGGGGATTCGCCTGCGGGTCTTGACGGAAATCGCGATAGGCCACGAAGTGGCCGTTGGGATCTTTGCGTTTATAGATGCCCATTTTTTTCAGCTCATCGTAACCCGGTAGTGCCGCGTCTTTTGCGCGCATTTTGGCATACAGATATTGCAGCCACTGTTCCTGAGTGCGACCTTCGGTAAACTTCTGGTGCACCTCGTCGCCCAAGCGTTTAGCCACTTCGCTAAGGATCCAGTAAATTGGCTTACGTTCGAACTTCGGCGCGGTGGCGGGCTGGATGAAAATCAGGTAGCCCATGTTGCCCGCGTAGTCGTTTGGAATGATGTCTTCTTGCTCGACGGTCATCAGATCCGGCAGCAAAATGTCGGCGTATTTTGCCGACGCGGTCATAAAGTTCTCAATCACCACGATCATTTCGCATTTACTTTCGTCCTGCAGAATTTCGTGGGTTTTGTTGATGTCCGAATGCTGGTTAATGATGGTGTTGCCCGCATAGTTCCAGAAGAACTTGATGGGAACATCCAGCTTCTCTTTACCGCGTACGCCGTCGCGGGTGGCGGTCATTTCTGCTCCGCGGTCGATGGCATCGGTCCATGTAAAACAGGAAATCGCGGTTTTCACCGGGTTTTCCAGCACAGGGAAGCGCTCGATGGTAATGGTGTAGGTCGATTCACGCGCGCCGCTGTTGCCGCCGTTAATTCCGACGTTACCGGTCAGAATGGGCAGCATAGCAATCGCACGGGCGGCAAGTTCGCCGTTGGCCTGACGCTGCGGGCCCCAGCCCTGACAAATGTACGCCGGTTTCGCGCTGCCTATTTCACGCGCCAGTTTAATAATACGGTCGGCCGGAATCCCGGTGATGCCCGATGCCCACTGTGGCGTTTTCGCGATACCGTCGTCGCCCTGGCCGAGAATATAGGCTTTGTAGTGTCCGTTGGCCGGTGCGCCTTCCGGCAGCGTTTTTTCGTCGTAACCGACGTAGTATTTGTCGAGGAACGGCTGATCGACGAGGTTTTCGTCAATTAATACCCATGCAATACCGGCAACCAATGCGGCATCGGTGCCGGGGCGGATAGGGATCCATTCATCTTCGCGCCCGGCGGCCGTGTCGGTATAGCGTGGATCGATAACGATCATGCGCGCATTTGAGCGTTCCCGCGCCTGTTCAAGATAATACGTAATGCCGCCGCCGCTCATGCGCGTTTCCGCCGGATTGTTGCCGAACATCACCACCAGCTTGCTGTTTTCGATATCAGAGGTGCTGTTGCCGTCATTGCTGCCGTAGGTATACGGCATGGCGCAGGCGATTTGCGCGGTACTGTAGGTTCCGTACTGGTTGAGCGAGCCGCCGTAGCAATTCATCAGACGCATGACGGCCGAACCGGACGGTGAAGAGCGGGTAATGTTGCCGCCGACGATGCCGGAAGAGTAGTTAATGTAAACCGCTTCATTGCCGTAATCTTTCACCACGCGCTTCAGGTTGTCAGCAATGGTGTCCAGCGCTTCCTGCCAGCTGATACGCGCAAATTTACCTTCGCCGCGCTTGCCGACACGTTTCATCGGGTAGTTGAGGCGATCGGGATGGTTGATTCGCCGACGAATGGAGCGACCGCGCAGACAGGCGCGCACCTGGTGATCGCCATAGCGATCTTCGCCGGTGTTGTCGGTTTCAACCCAGTAGACTTCGTTATCTTTCACGTGCAGCCGCAGCGCACAGCGGCTGCCGCAGTTAACGGAGCAAGCGCCCCAGACCACTTTATCGTCTTTACCGCGCGCCTGCTGCACGGCCGCTGCCGTTGCTCGCAGGGAGAAAGGCAGCGATAGACCACCGGCGGCGAGGGCCAGCGAACCAATCGCTGACGATTTAATGAGGGTGCGTCGACTTAGCCCCCCGGGCTTTTCCTGATCGGACATTGCTCACTCCATTATTATTTAATGATTACATCGTGCAATTAGAAACACGCTAATGGAGCGTCATCCTACCCGCTAAGTGGTATACAAGTATTAACCGTGGTCAAAACTCAACGGAACGGCGTAAAGGAATTGCGTAACGATATTTGCCAGTATTCGAGGGGCTATGCATAATTGTTTCACAACAAAAAAAGCGCATTTCGGGCCCTCCGGCAATGCGAAACTCTGATGCTGATGGAACCTCCCCTATGCACGATATTGCTACCCACGTTATCCCGATGCCCGCGATTGAGACGGTCACCGTTCCGCATAAGGGGCTGAATTTTTTGCGCCCCGAAATTTTGCTCGATTTCATTAGCGTCACCGATAAACCGGTGATCGCGGTGACGCCGCTGGCGGTGCTTTATTCGACGGTTGGCGTGCTGCAAACGACGGCGTTGCGCAAGATCCCGGTGCTGGTTTCCGGTCGGGTGGTGTATCCCATCACCTCGCAGTCGCTGCCCTGTTTGCATTCGCGGCTGACTATCAATACGACTACGCAGAAGCTGCGTTTTCAGGGAGATCTCGACGCGCTGTCTGACGATCATTCACTGCGTGATGCCGTGCTGATTGGCGTAGCGCTTGAGTTTACCGTTGAGCAGGGCGGATAAAGCGAGCCGCCTCCGGGCGAAGGCGGCAGGGGGTTACTGAGCGTTATCGGTGCGGGTGTAGAGAATTTTGAAGGTGTCGTTGGCGCAGTGGCCTACCACCTGTGCCCCCGGCTGGTCGGCCTGGTCATTGGGGACGATATCGAGACTGAACGCGTCTTGTGCTACGCCGTTTTGCTCAATTTTCTGCTGAATGTCACTACGAACGCGCTCGCAGGACTCCGGTACTGCCGCGAGCGCGGGCATCGCGCCTGCTAACAGAAGTGCCAGTAACCAGCGTGAAGATCTCATGGTCGGCTCCTTTATCTTTAGACTCGCAAAAAGTATAGCAGTGCTAGTGTAAACAATTGTATTTCCTAATATGATTGAGAAAACTCCCGAAACAGGATGGCGGTGTGAAGAAATTATTATTACTGGCGTCAGCGCTGACCCTGCTCAGCGGTTGCGATAAACCCGGCGCTCCCGCGGCATTCACGCCGGAAATGGCCAGTTTTTCTAACGAATTTGATTTTGATCCGCTGCGCGGGCCGGTGAAGGATTTCAGCCAGACGCTGCTCAACGAGAAGGGCGAAGTGTCGAAACGCGTTAGCGCACAGCTTTCGCGTGAGGGGTGCTTCGATATGCTGGAGTTTCACAATATTGAGGATGACACCGGCGCGCTGCTGGTGCTGGACGCGAACTATTATCTCGACGGCGTCACGCGCGAAAAACGCGTGCGTTTGCAGGGCAAATGTCAGCTGGCCGAGTTTCCGTCGGCGGGCGTTTCGTGGGAAACGGACGATAACGGTTTTGTGGTGAAAGCACAGGGCAAAGAGAGTGAGGTCGACTATCGCTATGATGCGGAAGGCTACCCGCTGGGGAAAACGTCAACGACGAAGAATAAAACGCTGTCGATTGTGGCCACCCCGTCACAGGACAGTCGTAAGAAGCTTGACTATACCTCGGTCAGCCTGCTGGACAAACAGCCGGTTGGCAACGTGATCCAGCGTTGCGATTACGATGGCCATGACAACCCGGTGAGCTGTGATTTAACGATCGTTGATGAGAGCGTCAAACCTGCGACGACCCAGCGCTACACGATCAAAAATACGATTGAATACTACTAGCCGCCGTGAAATGAAAAAGACGCCCACGGCGTAATGCTGAATACGTAGCGTAGGCCGGATAAGCAAAGCGCCATCCGGCATACTGCACGCTGATTGCCGGATGGCAGCGCAAACGCCTTATCCGGCCTACCGTTCCTGCTCCTGACTTCTGAAGTCAACGCCTTAACTGGCAAGCATTACGGCCACGGCGATTTTTATGGATGCAGGGTGCGGCCCGTTGAGCGATCAAGGCAGCGTAGGGTGTTGGGTTCCCAGTAGGCATTGACGTTCGGGCTTTGCAGGCATTTATCGCGAGCGTCAAACGCCACGTCGGCTTTGTCCCACTCTTTTTCCGCGCGTTTGTTCACTTTCTGGCGCAGCTGGCGCGTATCGTTCCACTGCTCCTTGTCCATCGCTGCATTCTGACGGCTCTGTGCGCTATCGCCGGATTCAATAATCAGTTTGCTGGTTTCAGCCGATGCGCAAGCGGTGTACACGACGGCACCCAGCGTCAGCATTGCCGTCAGGCACAGGCGTTTGCTAAGTGTAATTTTCATTTTGGGTTCCTTTAACGTGATAAAAACGATGGCTCCTGTTGAGCAGTCTACTACATCTCTTCTGGCTGGCATACCAGCGAAAATCATGTGGTCGATTCGTCATGATTTATCCGTATGATGGCGCCATTCTTCGTTTATCGATCCGTCATGATGCTCAAAACTTCGCTGCTTTTTTTTGCTACCGCGCTGTGTGAAATTATCGGCTGCTACCTGCCATGGCTTTGGCTTAAGCGTGGCGCTACGCCGTTACTGCTGCTGCCTGCCGCGCTGTCGCTTGCGCTGTTCGTCTGGCTGTTGACGCTGCATCCGGCGGCCAGCGGGCGCGTCTACGCCGCCTACGGTGGGGTGTATATCTTCACCGCACTCTTGTGGCTGCGGGTCGTGGAGGGGGAAAAACTGACCCTGTACGATTGGCTTGGCGCGGCGGTTGCGCTGTGCGGCATGCTGATCATCGTTGCCGGCTGGGGCAGAGCGTAGTGCTATAGTCGCGCGTGACCATCAGTTTTCGACATAACGGGTGTGACTTGTCATGCCTTCTTCAGCACGCATTCCCCTTTTTTTGTGATCCTTCTCGGTAATTTTTGATCTCTATACTTGTATGGTAGTAGTTCAGGGCGTAAATTTTTCGCACTAACCGATGAGATGTAAGGATTGAAGATGAAAATTGTGGGTGCTGAGGTTTTTGTAACCTGTCCGGGTCGTAACTTTGTCACGCTGAAAATTACTACCGACAGCGGATTAATTGGCTACGGCGATGCGACGCTGAATGGCCGCGAGCTGTCCGTGGCATCTTATTTAAAAGATCACCTTTGCCCGCAGCTGGTGGGGCGCGACGCGCACCGCATCGAAGATATCTGGCAGTTCTTTTATAAAGGCGCGTACTGGCGTCGTGGCCCGGTGACCATGTCGGCTATCTCCGCCGTGGATATGGCGCTGTGGGATATTAAAGCCAAAGCGGCCGGTATGCCGCTGTATCAACTGCTGGGCGGGGCGTCACGCGAAGGGGTCATGGTTTACTGTCACACCACCGGCCACACGATTGATGAAGTGCTGGAAGATTATGCACGTCATAAAGAGATGGGCTTCAAGGCCATACGCGTTCAGTGCGGCGTACCGGGCATGAAAACCACCTACGGGATGGCAAAAGGAAAAGGGCAGGCATACGAACCGGCGACCAAGGGTCTGTGGCCGGAGGAACAACTGTGGTCAACGGAAAAATACCTCGACTTTACGCCGAAGCTGTTTGATGCCGTTCGTAACCAGTTTGGCTTTAACGAACATCTGCTGCATGACATGCACCACCGCCTGACGCCAATTGAGGCCGCACGCTTTGGTAAGAGCGTTGAAGATTACCGTCTGTTCTGGATGGAAGACCCAACGCCAGCGGAGAACCAGGAGTGCTTCCGTCTGATTCGCCAGCATACTGTGACGCCGATTGCGGTAGGTGAAGTCTTTAATAGCATCTGGGATTGCAAGCAGCTGATCGAAGAGCAGCTTATCGACTACATCCGCACCACGATTACCCACGCGGGAGGCATCACCGGTATGCGCCGCATCGCCGATTTTGCCTCGCTTTACCAGGTGCGTACCGGCTCACACGGCCCGTCCGATCTTTCTCCGGTGTGTATGGCCGCGGCGCTGCACTTCGATCTGTGGGTACCCAACTTTGGCGTGCAGGAATATATGGGCTACTCCGAGCAGATGCTGGAAGTCTTCCCGCACAGTTGGACCTTCGATAACGGCTATATGCACCCAGGTGATAAACCCGGTTTAGGCATCGAGTTTGATGAAAAACTGGCGGCAAAATATCCGTATGACCCTGCATATTTACCGGTAGCTCGTCTTGAAGACGGCACGCTGTGGAACTGGTAATCCCCCGGAATCAGTAAAGTAAGCTTTATCTTAACAAGAGAATAAACATGGACTTCATTAACGATCGTTTCATGATCGATAGTGAAGTCGGTGTTCGGTTATATAAAGACGTTGCTGCAAAATTACCGATCATCGACTATCACTGTCACCTTGATGCAAAAGAAATCTACGAAAATAAAAATTTCGAAAATATCACCCAGCTGTGGTTGGCTGGTGACCACTATAAATGGCGAGCGATGCGCGCAAATGGAATTGCCGAGAAGTATATAACCGGTGATGCCACGCCGGAAGAAAAATTTAAGGCCTATGCGGAAACCGTCGAAGCCGCTTTTGGTAATCCGTTATATCACTGGACGCATTTAGAGTTAAGTCAGTATTTTTCCTGTAATGAAATGCTGTCTAGTGATAACTGGCAGGAAATTATGCAGCATTGCAATGGTTTAATTTCCGGCGATGATTTTAAACCACGTAATTTAATTTCTCGCTCCAACGTTGAAGTTATTTGCACCACCGATGCGCCGCTGGATACGCTGGAATATCATCGACGGCTACAGCAGGACCCGAGTTTCACGACCAGGGTACTGCCTACGTTCCGCCCGGATGATATTTTTACCGAAGATTCCCAGGCATTTTGCCGCTTTATTGACAAGCTCGCGCTGGCTACCGGACAGTCGATTCGCTCCTTTAACGATTTTGCCATTGCGATGGCGCAGCGTATTGAGGTGTTTCACGAAGTGGGCTGTCGCATCTCCGACCACGGGCCGGTCAGCATTGCGTATCTTGCTGCCGATGCGGAAACGATTAATACGCTTTTTAGCCAGAAATGCCGCGGTATGCAGCTAAGCGAGCGGGAAACCGTACAACTCAATAGCGCTATGCTGGTGATGCTGGCGAAAGAGTATAAACAGCGCGGCTGGGCGATGCAGGTGCATTTTGGCGCTATTCGCAACAATAACGGCAAAATGCATGCGCAGCTTGGCATTAACACCGGGTTTGATTCCATTGCCGACCAGCATCATCTGGCCTCGGGTCTCAATCGCCTGCTGGATGCGATGGCGCAGAATAGCGGTCTGCCGAAGACCATAATTTATAATCTGAACGCCAGTTATAACGATATTGTTGCGACAACTATCGCTAATTTCCAGTCGGCGGATGACGGTGTCAAATCTCCGATGCAGTTTGGTTCCGGCTGGTGGTTTAACGATACTCGCCGGGGAATGGAAAACCAACTGAATAGCCTGGCCGATCAGGGTTTATTAATGCACTTCGTTGGCATGCTAACGGATTCACGTAGCCTGGTGTCTTATCCTCGTCACGATTATTTCCGGCGTATTCTTTGTAATTTAATAGGTAGTTGGGTTGACCGTGGTGAAATTCCTGATGATGAGAGGATATTAACGCGGATGGTTAAGAATATTTGTCACGATAATGCAGTGAACTATTTTAGATTCTAACGTCCTTCCTTACATGAGGGTAGAACATGTCTCGTACTAATAGAAAAATAACAATTCCAGTCAGCATTGGTTATGGCTTAACAGATATTATGGGGGGCGGTGCGTTTACCGTTATTGGCGCCTGGCTTTTATTCTTTTATACCACCTTTGTCGGTTTGTCGCCGGTTGAAGCCGCTTCAATTGTAGCGATTGCTCGTATCGTTGATGCTATCGTCAGCCTGTTTATGGGCAGTTTCACCGACCATTTCTATAAAAACCGCTTAGGCAAACGCTTTGGCCGCCGCCGTTTCTTCTTACTGATCGGCGCACCGCTGATGCTGGTGTACATTCTGCTGTGGATTACCGGGATGAGCTTCTGGTTCTACCTCGCCGTGTATCTTGCCTTTGAAATTATTGCGGCAATGGTGCTGATCCCGTGGGAGACGCTGCCGTCGGAGATGACCAAAGATTTTAACTCGCGTACTAAGCTCTCGACCTGCCGGATGTTCCTGTCGGCTTCCGGTACTTTCCTGGCGACCTTTATTCCTGGCCTGCTGATTAGCCACTTTGGCGAGCACGATCCAAACGCTTATTTTATTAATGGCGTTGTATTTGCAGTGCTGTTTATGTTCTGCGTCTTCATCTCCTGGAAAGTCACCTGGGAGCGTGAACTCACGCCGGAAATGCTGGCCGAGCTGGAAAAAGATCATCAGCCGACCACCTTTGCAGCGAAAGTAGCCGCCACGGGCAAACTGTTCAAAGAGTATTACTCGACGCTGAAAGTTCGCGCTTTCCGTAAACATCTGGCTATCTATTTGTTCTCCTTTACGGCAAAAGATGTCTATAACACGGTCTTTGTTTTCTTCTGTGTATATTGCCTGAACGTGTCGCCATCGCTGTCCGGCACGCTGCTGTCGATGAGTATCGTCGGCCTGCCGGTCACGCTGCTGGCGGGGGTGGCAATCATTAAGTTCGGGCCGTCACGACTGTACGTTTTTGCCTATACCCTGATGATGCTATGCCTGGCCGGGCTGTTTATGGTTTACCAGTTCCCGACTGACAATAAGGTGACGATTCTGGTCGTACTGGCCGCGCTGTATCAGGTTGGCCGCTGCGTGCTGGAATTTACGCCGTGGAACGTGTTCCCGTTTATCCCGGATATTGATGAAATGATCACCCGTCAGCGCCGTGAAGGGCTGTTCGCTGCGGTCATGACGTTCTCGCGTAAAACGACCGTTGCGATTGCGACGTTCATCGTCGGCGTGATGTTGCAGGAAGGGGGCTTCGTCAAGGGCAGCCAGGTGCAGCCGGAGAGTGCGGTCAATACCATTGCCATCCTGCTGTTTATCGGTACCGCCGGTTTGCTGGTCATCGCATTGTGGCAGGCGGTGACGTTCCGCCTGAATAAACGCACGCATAAGATTTTCGTTGATGAAGTTGAACGTCTGAAGGCGAATGGGGCAAAACAAGATGTGACGCCGGAAACGCGGCATATTGTGGAAGACCTGACCGGCTATTCCTATGACGACCTTTGGAATGTGCCGCAGAAAACCGACAGCACATACCGCCGCCCAGCGCGCGTAAACTAACCGCCCGCCGTGACAGCATCAGCAACGGCCGCTGACTTTTGCTGATGCTGTCACACAGCTTGAAAATCATGTCATACCAATCGCCAATAAATTAATGCAAATCAAAATCTCGCTTGATGAACTCGTTAATCTAGTATGGCAATCAACATTCTCTACAGTGAGTAAAAAAGATGCAGAATATGCTATTAACCGCGAAGGCGAATCTCCCGACCTACGATCGCAGCAAACTGGTGCCACGTATTGTGCACCTGGGCTTCGGCGCATTCCACCGCGCACATCAGGCTGTTTATGCCGATATCCTTGCCGCTGAGCACGGCAGCGATTGGGGGTATACCGAAGTTAACCTGATCGGCGGTGAGCAGCAGATTGCCGACCTGAATCATCAGGACAATTTATACACCGTGGCGGAAATGTCCGCGGATGCATGGACTGCCCGCGTGGTGGGCGTGGTCAAAGAAGCGCTGCACGCCCAGGTTGATGGTCTGGAAACCGTGCTGGCAAAAATGTGTGAACCGCAGGTGGCGATTGTCTCCCTGACGATCACTGAGAAAGGCTACTGCCACTCTCCGGCCACCGGCCAACTGATGCTCGATCATCCGCTTATCGCGGCTGACCTGCAAAACCCGCATCAGCCTAAATCAGCGCCGGGCGTGGTGGTTGAAGCGCTGGCACGTCGTAAAGCGGCGGGTCTGCCGGCGTTCAGCGTTATGTCTTGCGACAATATGCCGGAAAACGGTCACGTGATGCGCAACGTCGTGTGCGCGTATGCGCGCGCCGTGGATGCGGGTCTGGCCGATTGGATCGAGTCCCATGTGACGTTCCCGTCCACAATGGTTGACCGTATCGTACCGGCCGTGACGCCGGAAACGCTGGATAAAATTGAACAGCTGACTGGCGTACGCGATCCGGCGGGTGTGGCCTGTGAGCCGTTCCGTCAGTGGGTTATCGAAGATAACTTTGTCGCGGGCCGCCCGGCTTGGGAAAAAGCGGGCGCTGAGCTGGTCAGCGACGTGATCCCGTTTGAAGAGATGAAGCTGCGTATGCTTAACGGCAGCCACTCGTTCCTGGCTTATCTGGGCTACCTGGCGGGCTATCAGCACATTAACGACTGCATGGGCGATGAAAATTATCGCCGCGCTGCGCACGATCTGATGCTGAAAGAGCAGGCTCCGACCCTGAAAGTGCAGAACGTTGACCTGGCGCGCTATGCCGACCTGCTTATCGCTCGTTACACCAACCCTGCGCTGCGTCATCGCACCTGGCAGATTGCCATGGACGGTAGCCAGAAGCTGCCTCAGCGTATGCTGGACTCCGTACGCTGGCACCTGGCGGATAACAGCAGCTTTGCGCTGCTGGCGCTGGGCGTGGCTGGCTGGATGCGTTATGTGGGTGGAGTAGATGAACAGGGTAACGCCATTGAAGTCTGCGATCCGCTGCTGCCGGTCATTCAGGCGGCGGTCCAGCAGAGCGAAGAGGGCGAATCCCGCGTGAAAGCACTGCTGGCTATCGAAGCCATCTTCGGTCACGATCTGCCGCAGGAAGGCAAATTCGTGGATCTGGTGACCCAGGCCTACCTGTCGCTGGTGAGCAAAGGCGCGAAGGCGACCGTCGCCGAGTTTGCTGCGCGTTAATGACACCCTATAATGCCGCCAGCCCTGGCGGCATTTTCTTGCCTGTTTTTCCTCCGCATTACACTTCTTTAAGTTAATTCATCTCGCTTGAAATAATGGACGATTATTTTCATGCTGAAACTATCATTTTGGTGAATTAATGCTATGTAGAAAGTCCTGCTTGTGTCATGGTTATAGCGAAACAAAAATGGATTCTCTGAAATAAGGAGCTCGGGCTATGTACAAAAAAATTCTCATGCCTGTAGATATTTTCGAAATGGATTTGAGCGACAAAGCAATTCGACATGCCGCGTATCTGGCGGGGGAGTTTGGTGAAATTACGTTATTAAACGTATTGCCGAACAGTAACCGTTCAATATTACGCGGATTCGCGTCAGATATTAAAAAATTTGAAGATTTCATGCAGATGGAATCGGCAAAGAAGATGAAGAGCCTGCAGCGGCTGTTTGATATTCCAGAGTCGCGACTGCACACCGAAGTTCGCTTTGGTAATATTCGCGATGAAGTGATCGCGTTAAGCAAAACCGGCGAGTACGACGCGATTGTCATTGGCTCGCGCCAGCGCGGCATGACCACCCACCTGCTGGGGTCTAACGCAGAATCAATTTTGCGTTACGCAAATATACCGACGATGGTTATTCGATAAAAAAAGGCCTTCAGCAATGAAGGCCTTTTTTATTACTCTTCGCTAAACCAGTCGCGATTTTCCTGACGAATTAACAGCACCGACTCGCTAATTTCCTGAAGATGCAGAGTCATGGCTTTCTCAACCGCATCGGCATCCCGCTGTTCCAGCGCGCTGAAAATTTCGTGATGCTGTCGCAGCAGCATTTCGGGTGATGAAATATGATCGAGGCTCATATAACGGACCCGGTCAATCGCCGCTTTGATATTTTCAATCGTGTCCCAGGCGAGCTGGCAATCGGCAATATTCGACAGCAGCTGGTGGAATTCATCGTCGAGCAGGAAGAAATCATTCAGCTGCTGGCGCTCAATCGCCATTCGCTGCTGATGCAGATTTTGCTCGAGCTGATAGGTTTGCGCATCGTCAATCATGGTTGCTGCACGGCGCGCGACCGCACACTCAATCGCCTGGCGCACGAAGCAGCCGTTACGAACCTGAGAAAGCGAAATTTTATTCACGTAACTGCCGCGTTGCGGACGAATCTGGATAAGTCCGTTTTCAGCCAGCTTAATAAAGGCCTCGCGCACCGGCTGACGCGAAACGTCAAAGCGCAGAGATACCTCTTTCTCCGACAACGGGGTGCCTGGCGGAATGAGGCAGTGCACAATATCGCGACGCAGAATGCGATAAATCTGTTGGTTGACGGGCTGTGTTGGGTTCAGTTGGGTTTCGGCGGCCATTGAGTCGTTCTTATCAGCTGATTAAGCAGCTATTTTACGCTCTTTTTGCCGCCGAGCCCAGACCCGACCGGGGGTCGGGCTGGGATTAAATGCTAACTTTCGCGATGAACGCTCAGACCCGCGTAGGTCTGGCTGACCGGCATCATTTCTACGGTATTAATATTGACGTGTTTTGGCAGCGTCGCGACCCACCAGACCGCCTCGGTAACGTCTTCTGGCGTCAGGGCATTGGCATTTTCGTAGGTTTTTCCGGCCTTCGCATCGTCACCCTTGAAGCGAACGTTGGAAAACTCGGTTCCGCCGACCAGCCCTGGCTCAATATCGGTGACGCGAACGGCGGTACCATGCAGATCGGTACGCAGATTAAGGCTGAACTGGCGCACAAAGGCTTTGGTGGCGCCGTAGACGTTGCCACCGGCATAAGGCCAGCTACCGGCGGTGGAACCAATGTTAATAATATGGCCGCGATTGCGTTCTACCATGCCCGGCAGTACCGCGCGGGTCATATACACCAGGCCTTTGTTGTTGGTGTCGATCATATCTTCCCAATCGTCAACGCTGGCGCGGTGTGCGGGCTCCAGACCCAGAGCCAGCCCGGCGTTATTGACCAGAATATCAATCTCGCGCCACGCTGCCGGCAGGTTAGCAATGGTTTCTTCAATCGCCGCGCGGTTGCGCACGTCAAGCTGCACGGTCAGGATGCTGTCGCCCAGCTCATCTTTGAGTGCTTTTAAACGTTCGTTACGACGGCCTGTGGCGATGACTTTATGCCCGTTGGCAATAAAACGGCGGGTTATGCTTTCGCCAAATCCTGCCGTTGCTCCGGTTACCAGTACGATCATTTCTCTGTTCCTTCAACGTTTAACTGTCACATTACGATAGCAGAACGCCTGGGGCATAACTATCACGGCCCTGCGCTTTACTGAAAGAAAGGCGATAACCCGCGAGGAAGAAAAATGCGGGAATGTTGAGATAAGCGGGCAGCCCCGCGCCGTTTTGTTTATTCTGCTACGGTTAACCGTTTTGTTAAGGAGTACACCATGTCGGCCATGAATCCCTTTTTTGCCAGCAGCACCTTACCGTATCAGGCGCCGCCGTTCGATATGATTAACGATGAGCACTATCGTCCGGCTTTTGATGAAGCGCTGAAGCGCAAACGTCAGGAGGTTGCCGACATCACACATAACCCTGAGCCGGCAACGTTCGACAATACCTTCGTGGCGCTGGAAAAAAGCGGCGAGATGCTGGCGCGCGTCACCGCCGTGTTCTTTGCCATGGCCGCCGCAAACAGCAATGAGACCATTCAGCGGCTGGATGAAGCGTTTTCTGCCGAGTTGGCCGGACTGGCGAACGATATTTATCTTAACGATGCGCTATTTAAGCGTATCCAGTCCGTCTGGGCGCAGCGTGAATCGCTGGGGTTGGATAGCGAGTCTCACCGTCTGGTTGAGGTGATTTACGCCCGTTTTATCCAGGCCGGTGCGATGCTGGGTGAAACGCAAAAGGCAGAGCTGAAAACGCTGAATACCGAAGCCGCCACGCTGAGCAGCCAGTTTCACCAGTGCCTTCTCGGTGCCGCTAAAAACGGTGGACTGGTGGTGGACAGCGAAGCGGCGTTAGCCGGCTTAAGTGCAGATGAGATTGCCACGGCCGCCGCTGCGGCCGCGGAACGCGGGTTGGCGGGACGCTGGTTGATTCCGCTGGTGAACACCACTCAGCAGCCCGTGCTGGCGAGTCTGCGCGTTCGGGAAACCCGTGAAAAACTCTTTAATGCGGCCTGGCAGCGCAATCAGCGCGGCGACGATAACGATACGCGTGAACGCATTCTCAAACTGGTCGCCATCCGCGCGCGTCAGGCCGAGCTGCTTGGCTATGCCGATTATGCCAGCTGGAGCATGGCTGACCAGATGGCAAAAACGCCGCAGGCGGCGTTTGAGTTCATGCGCGAAATTACCCCGGCGGCCCGCGCTCGCGCTGAAAGTGAACTGGCCGATATTCAGGCGCTGATTGATAACGGTGATGCGCCCTTCAGCGCACAGGCCTGGGACTGGCTGTATTATTCCGAACAGGTCAGGCGCGAAAAATACGCGATAGATGAAGCACAAATTAAGCCTTTCCTGGCGCTGGAGCGTGTGCTGATTGATGGCGTGTTCTGGGCTGCCAGCCAGCTGTTTGGCATTCGTTTTATCGAGCGCTTCGATCTGCCGGTTTACCATCCCGACGTGCGCGTGTGGGAGATTTTTGATGCCGATGGTGAGGGAATGGCGCTGTTCTATGGCGACTTCTTTGCCCGAGACAGCAAAAGCGGCGGGGCGTGGATGGACAACTTCGTCCCGCAGTCAACGCTGCTGGGCACGCGTCCGGTTATCTACAACGTGTGCAATTACCCGAAACCGGCTGCCGGAAAAAGCGCGCTGATCTCGTGGGATGATACCATTACGCTATTCCATGAGTTCGGCCACGCGCTGCACGGCCTGTTTGCGAATCAGCGTTATGCGACGTTATCCGGCACCAATACGCCACGTGATTTTGTTGAGTTTCCATCGCAAATAAACGAGCACTGGGCGAGCCATCCGGAGGTGTTTGCCCACTATGCGCGTCATTACGAAACCGGTGAGCCGATGCCGGAAACGTTGCGAGATAGCCTGTTCCGCGCAGCGAACTTCAATAAAGGCTACGATATGAGCGAACTGCTCAGCGCGGCGCTGCTGGACATGAACTGGCACAGCCTGTCGGCAAATTCATTGCCTGAGAGCGTAGACGAGTTCGAAGCCCAGGCGCTACAGCGCGAGCGTATCGATCTTGCTGCCGTTCCTCCGCGTTACCGCAGCAGCTATTTTTCGCATATTTTCGGCGGCGGCTACGCGGCGGGTTATTATGCCTATCTGTGGACGCAAATGCTGGCCGATGATGGTTATCAATGGTTCGTCGAGCGCGACGGTTTAAATCGCGAGAACGGTCAACGTTTTCGCGATGCTATTTTATCGCGCGGTAACAGCAGCGATTTAGAAAAACTGTATCGTTGCTGGCGGGGACACGATCCGCGCATTGCGCCGATGCTGAAAAATCGTGGTTTAAGCGAAACGGATTAATACTCGCACCGCTCGTCCGGCTGTTTAGATATTCCGGACGAGCGTAAAAACGAAAAAAAACCCGCACACAGGGCTGGCGGGTTAAGTACCACAATAAATAGAGCATTGTTGCTGCCATTCCTGGAGCGAAGGCAACCGCTGTGATTTTACGTGGTGATAACAATTACGCAACCTGACATTTTCGGTAGGGTATCACCTCTTGGCGCAGAGAGGTGCGCTGGCTCACAGGCTCTTTACAAATACGTGCAGTTGTTGAAATAACTCGCCATTCAGCTTGCTAACATGTCTGCGTAAATCGTTGAGTTAATGGATTTAATATCGACAATCTGCCCGGAGGCAATAATGAAAAAATCCCAGCGTAACGCTCGTCGCGAATCCATCTGGTCTACCCGTCCTGAGCATCAGGACTTACAGGAGTCGCGTTCCGGCAGATTGTGGGCGGGCCGGCGGGCCGGCTGCCAGAGCAAGAAGGCGTGGAAACACACCGCCTTAAATAATGCGTTGGCCGTTTAGCATTAGTTGAATAAAGCAGTGATAAGATCCCTTTACAGCAACGGTTTCTTCATTCAGGACGGATGGGGAACTGGAGAAGTAAAAATCTATCCATGCAAGCATTTATACCGCCAGTTTCCTGGCGGTTTTTTTATGCGCGATATGCTACAGGCTTATTTCGGTTGTCGTTAATCGTTCCATTTCCCGCTAAAATAGGCAGTCAGAAAACCGGAAAACAGAATAAGCCCCATTGCAACCAGAAACACGTGCATATTATCCAGCATGATGACCTCCTCTTTTAACGATTCCACTCCGGACATCCTTTAGCGTACTGTTTTAAACTTAGACTAACGCAGTCATTTGTGAATTAATTATTTGTTGCGGTAAATTTCTTACGGTAGGCCAGCGGACTGATGGCCAAATGCTGCTGAAAACGCAGGCGCAAATTTTTGGCGTTACCAAAACCGGTTATCTCCGCCACTCGCTCTACGCTGTCTCTGCCGGACGCCAGGTGGTGCTGTGCCTGCTGCAGGCGGGCATCAAGCAGCCAACGGGCGGGCGTTTTGCCGGTGGCCTCCTGGAAACGTCGCAGAAATGTCCGTTCACTCATGCCCACCCGTTCTGCGAGCGAACGGACGCTATGGCTATCGGCCAGATGCTGATGAAGAAAATCAAACAGCACGCCCAGACGCTGGCTCTCACGGGAGCGGGCAACCGGCCGACTTACCTGCTGTTTCTGGGCCCCGTCGCGGTGCGGCTGGATGACCAGCCGCCTGGCAACGCGATTGGCCGCTTCCAGACCATAATCCAGGCGCACCACGTGTAAACAAAGATCGATCCCCGCAGCGCTGCCCGCGGAAGTCAATACGCGTCCTTCCTCGATGTATAGCACGTCCTCCGCCACCTTGATTTGCGGGTAGCGCTGCTGTAGCGGGGCGGTATATCGCCAGTGGGTGGTTGCCCGCTGGCCATCAAGCAGCCCGGCTGCCGCCAGGACGAAGACGCCGGAACAAATCGACATCACCCGACAACCACGCTGGTGCGCGCGGCGTAGCGCCTGGCACAGCGCATCGGGCACCGGGCTGTCTATTCCACGCCAGCCGGGAACGATGATGGTGTCGGCGTCGTCGAGTAACGTCAGGCCGCCATCGGCCATAATCCGAATGCCGCCGGTGGCGCGAAGTTCACCGTCATCGACGGCGAAACGGTACCAGTCGTCGCCCATTTCCGGGCGATGCAGGCCAAAGACCTCGACCGCTACGCCAAATTCGAAGGTACATAGCCCGTCATAGGCGAGCACCACCACGCGAGGGGCGCGGATTGTCATATTCTGGCCGTTTTCTGTCATCTCTGGGGGCGGTCCTCTCGGCAGGTGCCTGTTTATACTCATCGCATCGTTACCATAGTGGTAACACATAATGAGAGAGTCAACGATGAGTTACGTAACTGAATTTCCGGCCGTCAGCGCCGCCGAAGCCGCCGCCCATTTCCGCCAGCGTCTGAGCGTTGAAACGGATTGTGCTGATGTTCATGCCGCGCTCCAGCAGCCGCCGTTAGATTTTGTATTACTGCACGTGGTGGGCAACGCCGAGACCTTTGCGTTCCGCCATATCCCCGGTGCGATTCACCTTCGTCACGCAGAGATCAACGCTGAGCGTATGCAGACATGGCCGCCGGAAACGCTGTTTGTGGTCTACTGCGCGGGGCCGCACTGTAACGGCGCAGATCGCGCAGCGCTTAAGCTGGCGATGCTTGGGCGTCCGGTGAAAATAATGATTGGCGGTATCACCGGTTGGCAGGATGAAGGTTTCGCTTTTAACGTGGGATCGTGAATTTTCTTCATCATCCATGAATTATTCTCGTTTGCCTGCGTGGGTTACGGATGACATTATTTGGATATCTAGCCATCCAGAAGTCTAAATAATTTAAATAACCAATAATCACCCAGGGGAAACACATGCCCCCGGGAAGTCAGGAGAAACGCATGGCACATCAACACGCTCCTTATCGCGCCGATATCGTCGGCAGCTTTTTACGTCCGCTGGCAATAAAGCAGGCGCGTCAGCAGTGGCTTAACGGAGACATCACCGCACAGCAGCTGCGTGCGGTAGAGGACGAGGAAATTCGTCGCGTTGTGCAGCACCAGTGCGACTGCGGCCTGCACGTAGTGACCGACGGTGAATTCCGTCGTGCCTGGTGGCACTTTGATTTCTTTGACGGCCTACAGGGCGTTGAACGCTATGATGCGGAGCAGGGCATTCAGTTTAACGGCGTGCAGACGCGGGCCCATGGCATTCGCGTGACCGGCAAGCTGGGCTTTGGTGACCATCCTATGCTGGACGATTTTCGTTTCCTGAAAAGCATCAGCGGCGATGCCACGCCGAAAATGACGATTCCAAGCCCCAGCGTGCTGCACTTCCGCGGCGGGCGCAAAGATATTGATGCCACCGTATATCCGGATCTGGCGGATTATTTTAACGATCTGGCCGATACCTGGTGTGATGCCATCCGTGCCTTCTATGATGCGGGCTGCCGCTACCTTCAGTTGGATGACACGGTCTGGGCCTATCTGTGTTCCGAAGACCAGCGTCGGCAGGTGCGTGAGCGCGGTGACGATCCGGATCGACTGGCGGCAATTTATGCCGATGTGCTGAACCGCGCGCTGGAAGGTAAACCGGACGACCTGATTATCGGCCTGCACGTCTGTCGCGGTAACTTCCGCTCGACGTGGATTTCGGAAGGCGGCTATGAACCGGTAGCCGAGATCCTGTTTGGCCGTGTGAACGTTGATGCGTTCTTCCTGGAGTATGACAACGATCGTTCTGGCGACTTTGCACCGCTGCGCTTCATCCGTCCTGGGCATCAAAAAGCGGTGCTGGGTCTGATTACAACCAAAAACGGTGAGCTGGAAAATCCGCAAGGGGTGAAGGCGCGCCTGGAAGAGGCGGCAAACTACGTGGCGCGGGATCAAATCTGCCTGAGCCCGCAGTGCGGCTTTGCCTCCACTGAAGAGGGCAATAGTCTGAGTGAACAGCAACAGTGGGATAAGGTACGTCTGGTGACGGGGATTGCCGCACAGGTCTGGTGATTCGCGCAGGCAAAGGCCGGATTAGGCAGCAGGCTTATCCGGCCGATTGCGCTATCACACGGCGTTAAGCTCAGGGTGCCAGCCGCTGGCTTTAATGCCGCGGAAGATCAACAGCCAGGCCAGCACAATCACCACCATCATGATGGGGAAGAGCGCAAGGGGCGCGAAATGCGTCAGGATCTGCCCGGTCAGCAGCGGATTCAGCGCCGCCCCTAACCACCCCAACGCCTGAGCGGAAAAATAGCTGGCTTTCATTCCCGGCGGGGCGATGTTGTCGATGAGCATATATTCTCCCGGGGCGTAGATAACCTCGCCCAACGTGAAGACGGCGGCCGCCAGCCCCCAGAACAGCAGATTGCTGCCCGACATCATAAAACCCGCCAGGCCCAGCACGTAGCAGACGGTGCCAAAGGTCATCAACGGACGCAGGTTGGTCGAGGTAAGCCGGCGGCCAATCGCATACTGCAAGGTCACCACCACGGCGGCATTGACCGGCAGGATCACCGCCACGACTTTTTCAGCAAAGGTGCTGTCGCCGATGGCCAGCACATACTGTGACAGGCAGGAAGCGAATGAACCACCGACAAACGACGCCAGCAGGCCGGAAAGCGTAAACCACAGCAGCGCCCGATCGCGTAGCAGAACCGACGGTGACCAGGCGACCGGCGATTCGGCCATTTCGGCCGCTGAGACACGCTCAACGTAGCGCTGGATAAACAGCAGCGGGAACGCCGCGCAAATGGCTGCCAGCCAGAACGGCAGGTTGATGCTGCTCATGACCAGCAGCGTGCCGATCGGCGGCCCGATGGTCCAGCCGATGTTCAGGAACGTATAGTTCAGCGAGAACACGCGCGCTTTAGTGGTAGGCGCAAGCGTATCGGAAAAATAGGCTTTCAGCACGGTGGAGAACACCGAGTACGAACAGTTGATCAGCGAAAAGAAAAACACCACTAGCGTGACGCTGTGCACCAGAGGGATAGCCACAAAACCGCAGATGAAGAACGCGATGGCGATCAGCATATAGCGTTTTTTATCAAACTTGTCGGCCAGAATGCCGAAGCCGAGGCTGAACACCACACCAATCACCAGCGCGATAGACATCGCGTAGCCGATGGTATCTACCGTCATCGCGTACTGGCGCGTGAGGTAAATGGTCATAAAGGGAAGTGTGGCACCGCGCCCGATGGTTAACAGTAACGACGATGCCAGCAGCGCAATCGTGGATCGCCTTGTCGTTGGTTTCATTTTCCTGCCCGAGAAGTGTGGTTGGCTTATTTTTTGTTATCGCTTTCAGAAATATCACGCCATAAGCGGCTTGTATAGCCAGGGTCTTGTCGGGAAGTGCGATTTCAGCCTGCCAGAAATAATGATCTATTCCTGGGGTGAATTTTTCGTTACTTTGATTGTGTTTACATAAATTTAATAAATGACGGGGCGGGTATGACGCGTAAAGATGGACTGCTGGCGTTGCTGGTTGTCGTGGTATGGGGGCTGAACTTTGTCGTTATCAAAGTGGGGCTGCACGGTATGCCGCCGCTGCTGCTGGCAGGTCTGCGTTTTTTATTTGTTGCCTTCCCGGCGCTGTTCTTCGTGCCGCGTCCGCGGGTGCCGCTCTCGCTGCTGCTGGGCTATGCGCTGACCATTAGCTTTGGCCAGTTTGCCTTCCTGTTTTGCGCCATTAATTTCGGTATGCCGGCCGGTCTGGCTTCGCTGGTCCTCCAGGCACAGGCTTTCTTTACTATTGTGCTCGGTGCCTTCGCGTTCGGTGAACGACTGCAGCGCAAGCAGCTGGTGGGCATTTCGCTGGCGGTGTTTGGTGTGCTGGTGCTGATAGAAACCAGCATGACCGGCCAGCATGTCAAGCTGCTAGGTTTTATGCTGACGCTGGCGGCGGCACTGTGCTGGGCCTGCGGCAATATCTTCAATAAAAAGATCATGCACCATGATTCGAAGCCGGGCGTGATGTCGCTGGTGGTATGGAGCGCGCTGATTCCTATTTTACCTTTCATGCTCAGCTCGTGGATTTTTGAAGGATCGCAGCAAATGGCGCAGAGCCTGATTCATATTGATCTGACTACCGCGCTGTCGCTGGCCTATCTGTCCTTTGTCGCCAGTATTGTCGGCTATGGCATCTGGGGATCGTTGCTGGGGCGTTATGAAACCTGGCGCGTGGCGCCGCTGTCGCTGTTGGTGCCGGTGGTGGGGCTGGCCAGCGCAGCGCTGCTGTTAGATGAAACGCTATCGGTAATGCAGCTCATCGGTGCGCTGCTGATTATGGCCGGGCTGTTTATTAATGTCTTCGGGCTGCGTTTGCCGGGACTGAGGCGAGCGGTGAAGGGCTAAAAAAAGCCCCGCAAAGGCGGGGCAATTAGCGTTTAGCGATTGTTTTCATTGTAATACGGTACGCCCAGCTCATCGGATTTATCGCTGCCGGAACCCATATGATTAAAGTCAAACGGTGACTGGCTGCTGGCGGACGGCATCAGCATGGTGTCGTGCGCGTTCTTGTGGGCTGGAAGTTGCTCCGCGTAGCTCTGCATGGAGGCCATCGCCAGTAGGGCGAAGGCAACGGAAGCGAACAGTTTCATGATTTCCTCAATACGTCTTTTGCAGGCGATTAACAAACACAGTGATTAATAGGGTGGAGATAGCGAGACTCTCCGTGCATATTGGTGACGCGATACTTGTGCGGCGGCACGTCAAAATAGTTTTTAAATGTCCGCGTCAGCGTCTGCTGCGACTCAAACCCGTAACGTTCGGCCAGATAGAGAATCGGCTCGTTGCCTTCTTTGAGTTTCTGGGCGATTTCCGTCAGCTTGCGGGTGCGAATGTACTGACCTAATGAATGGCCGGTTTCTTTTTTAAACATCCGCTGCAGGTGCCATTTAGAGTAACCGGAACGTTCTGACACTTTCTCAAGCGACAGCGGTGATTCCAGGTTATCTTCGATCCAGTCCAAAATGCTATGAATAGTGATAGCGTCAGTGTTGCGTCTGGACATCGTCTTACCTCTTCTTCTGTTTACGGCAATATTTTTTTAAGGAGAAGTTCGAGCGTTGCAACTTCATTTGCCGTTAAGTTTTTTGTTAATTCCTGGTGCAGGTTTTGCCCAACGAGCAGATGGCATTGTTCACAAATGGCTGCGCCTTCAGGCGTCAGCTGAATCAACACACCGCGTTTATCGCTTGGATTGGGTAACCGGGCAATCCAGCCCCGGCACAGCAAGCGATCGAGCATGCGGGTGAGCGCGCCCAGATCCACCGACAAGGTTTTTTTCAATTCCACGGGGGTGATACTGCCTTGACAACGAATAGAGCAAAGCACTCTGAACTGTGAGGCTGTAATGTCTTCCGGCGATAAATGCTCGTTGAGTAAGCGATCTTTTTTTTGGTTAACCAGGTGAATCAAATGCCCAAGTGGAATCATTTCATTGAAGAGATTGCTTGTGCTGTTCACGATGGTTGCCCTGGCAAGTACTTTAGTTGCGGTGGATATTATTTCTCACGCAACCATAAGTCAACTGAATGGATTGGGCGATGCCACGAATTGCTAAAACGCTCCAAATCGACCCAAATAGGATATCCTCTAAAGTGTCGCTTTGAAGTCATACATGCTGTGTAAAAAGCGACAGCGCGGCGTAAAGGCCATTTTCCGTAACACAGACAGGATTTTTGAACGCTTATGAAGGAACTCTTTCAGGCTATTGGACTGGGGCTGGTGGTTTTGCTGCCGCTGGCTAATCCGCTAACGACCGTTGCGCTGTTCCTTGGGCTTTCGGGGAATATGAACAGCGCGGAGCGTAACCGCCAGTCGCTGATGGCGTCAGTTTACGTCTTCGCTATCATGATGGTGGCCTATTATGCGGGCCAGGTCGTGATGAATACATTCGGCATATCAATACCAGGGCTGCGTATTGCCGGTGGGCTTATCGTGGCTTTTATCGGTTTCCGGATGCTGTTCCCGCAGCAAAAAGCGCATGACTCCCCGGAGGCGCGCAGTAAATCGGAAGAGCTTCAGGATGAGCCTACTGCCAATATCGCGTTTGTGCCGCTCGCGATGCCCAGCACGGCAGGTCCGGGGACCATTGCCATGATTATCAGCTCGGCATCTACGGTGAAACACGGGGTTAACTTCCCGGAGTGGGTGGTGCTGGTGGCACCGCCGATAATCTTCGCACTGGTCGGGGTGATTCTGTGGGGGTGCCTGCGCAGCTCTGGGGCGATCATGCGGCTGGTTGGCAAAGGTGGCATCGAGGCGATCTCGCGCCTGATGGGCTTCCTGCTGGTATGTATGGGGGTACAGTTTATTATTAACGGCGTACTCGAAATTATTAAGACCTATCCCGCCTGATACAGTCCGCGACCGCAGCACGGAACAGCGCTGCGGTCGCGGGTCATTAATGCTGATGTGCTTGTTCTTCCAACGACGCCGCTGGCCAGCGGCGGAAAATCACCACTGACCAGATAAAAGCCGCCAGTGCCGGCAGCGCGCCCACGTAGCCGATAGATGACATCGACCAGTGGGTGCTGATCTGGCTACCGAGCAGCGCACCGGCCCCAATACCGATATTAAATATCCCGGAAAACAGCGACATGGCGACGTCGGTTGCATCCGGCGCCAGCGCCAGCACTTTGACCTGCATTCCCAGACCAATCACCATAATGGCAATACCCCAGAAGATGCTCAGCACCGCGAGGTGACTCGCGTCGCGCGCGGCAGGCAGCAGCAGCAGCAGGCAAATCAGCAGCATGCCAATCGCACTGCTGATGAGCCCGGAGGCGTGTTGATTACCCAGTTTGCCGAAGACAATGCTACCAATAATGCCCGCGCCGCCCAGAATCAGCAGCAGGATCGTGGCGAAATTGCCGCTCAGGCCTGCCACGGTCTGCACGAACGGTTCAATGTAGCTGTAGGCCGTGTAGTGCGCGGTCACCACCACCACGGTCAGCAGATAGATGCTGACCAGCGCCGGTCGGCGGAACAGTACCGGCAGGCTTTTCAGCGAGCCAGAGTGTTCACTTGGCAGACGCGGCAGCAGTTTGATCAGCGCCAGCAGGGTCAGCAGCGCGCCAACGCCAATGGCGAAAAAGGTGGTACGCCAGCCGAAGTACTGGCCGACGATCCGGCCAATCGGGATACCGAAGACCATCGCCAGGGCGGTGCCGGTGGCTATCAGACTCAGCGCCTGCGCGCGTTTACCTGCTGGTGCCATGCGAATAGCCAGCGAGGCGGTAATTGACCAGAACACCGCATGTGCGAACGCAATACCGATACGGCTGGCCACCAGCACGGTGAAATTCCATGCAAGGAAGGAAAGAACGTGGCTGGCGATAAATAAAATAAACAGACCAATAAGCAGCTTACGTCGCTCCATCTGGCTGGTGAGCAGCATAAACGGCAATGACATCAGCGCCACCACCCAGGCATAGATGGTCAGCATGATGCCCACTTCGGCGGTTTGCATACCAAAACTTTGCGCAATATCGGAAAGCAGGCCCACCGGAACGAATTCCGTGGTGTTGAAAATAAAGGCGGCGATAGCCAGCGTGACTACCCGAAGCCACGCGATCCGACGAGAGACCGTGTTCGTTGTCATAGGTAAATGCACCGGGAGTATGAGAGGAATGAAGAGACGCACGATCTTAAAGCTATTACCGCCGCAAATACAATCATTATGTGATTTACATCTCATTTTTACATTGTGGTGACAGTGTCACGTTTAGGCGGACAAAAGAGACTTGTTGCTGTTAACGTTCTGTGTCAGTTTGCCTTAACGCCATGACAACACGGAGAAGCAGATGCACGAGATTGATTTTTTTATGGTTGATGCCTTTAGCAACAAGGCGTTCGGCGGCAATGCGGCGGCAGTGTGTCTGCTTCGCGAGTGGCCAGAGGATGCGCTACTGCTCAGTATGGCCCAGCAGCATAATCAGTCCGAGACGGCCTTTATCGTCAATCAACCGGGAGGTTTTGCGCTACGCTGGTTCACCACCCGCAATGAAGTCAACCTGTGTGGTCACGGTACGCTCGCCAGCGCGCATGTGGTGTTTAACCATCTCAACTACCCGGATGATCGCATCCATTTCGAGACGCTATCGGGGCGCTTAACCGTGACGCGCAGCGGTGACTGGCTGACGCTGGATTTTCCGGCCGGCGGCACCAAAGCGGCGGCACCGCCCCCCGCGATGCTGCGTGCGTTGGGCATCAGTACCTATCGTCATGCGCGTCGCGGGCGCGCGTGGGTGATTGAACTGGATAACCGCGAGCAGGTAGAGGCGCTTCAGCCGGATATCGGCGCGATGACCCCCGGCGAACATAAGGTGTCGGTAACGGCCGTCGGTGAGGGCGAATGTGATTTTGTCAGCCGCTTCTTTTCACCCGGCGAGGCGGTATGGGAAGACCCGGTTACCGGCTCGGCGCATACCATGCTGATCCCGTATTGGGGGGAGAAGCTCGGTAAAACGCAGATGCTGGCGCGGCAGGTGTCGACGCGGGGCGGCGATATTCGCTGTGAGTGGGCAGGCGACCGCGTGCTGATGGGGGGAAAAGCGCGAACCTATTTGCAGGGTAAGGTGCTGCTGGATTAACCCGGCCTCTTGACCGGGTCAGAGAATTGACACGGCTACGGCAGCAAGGCGATATTTGCCTTAATCACCTCGACCGAGCGGGCGAATTTCTCTCGTTCGTCCGCCGCCAGCTGTAGCTCAATGACCTGCTGAACGCCGCTTTGCGCCAGAACCGCCGGCACGCCAATGGCCACGCCGTTCACGCCATATTCACCGTCAAGAATGCAGGAAATAGCCAGCGCGCGGTGGCTGCCGGTAAAGACGTTGCGGCAGATTTCGGCAATGGTGCCAGCGATGCCGTATTCGGTGCAGCCTTTACCCGCATAGATTTCGAACCCCAGCTTGCGCACGCTATCGGCCATTGCCTGACGATCGAGCTCGCGGCCGGTACGACGTTGATAAACCTGGCCAATCGGAGAGCCGTACACCGAGGAGTGCGACCATACCGGGAACTGGCTATCGCCATGCTCACCGAGAATAAAGGCATCAATACTCTGTGCGCCAATATCCAGATCCTGCGCCAGCTTGCGGCGCAGGCGGGTAGTATCGAGCCAGACGCCGGTGCCGATCACCTGGCTGCGTGGCAGACCGGAAAGCTGCCATACCTGCCACGTAATGATGTCGCACGGGTTCGTAGCAATCAAAAAAATACCGTTAAATCCGCCGGCCATCATCTGCGGCACAATACTGTGGACGATTTTGGCCGTGCTTTTTAATTCATCCAGCCGCGTCTGGCCGGGTTTCAGCGCACCGCCGGAAACGGTAATGACGGCGATATCCACATCGGCGCAGTCGCTGGCGTCGCGGCAGGAAATCGTCATCATGCCGGGCATATAAGCGGCCGCGTCGCTGAGATCCTGCGCGTGGGCCTCGGCGCGGGTTTTATTGAGATCGACCAGGATCAGTTCTTCGCAAATATTCTGATTCAGCAGCGCATAGGCTGCGGATGCGCCAACGTTGCCGGCGCCGATGATCATCACTTTACGGGCTTTCGTATTCATGAATCTTCCATTGTATGGCCAAACGACGGGAATAAAGCTACTCGTTAACAAGCGGTTAGCGCAAGTGTCTGCGGACAATATAAGTTAATGCTATGAGCGGCGGCGAGAGGGAATGGTAGAGTGGCAAGATAATCACAAACAGGAGCCTGCTATGTACGCTTTCATGCTTACATCTCCCGCTGAACCCGCCGTAGTGCGCCTGATTGCTGCGCTAGACCAATATCAGTCCATGCTTTATCCAGCAGAAAGTAACCATCTTCTGGACTTGTCGATGCTACCTGCCGAACAGGTGATCATTCTGCTCATTCGTCATGGCGAGAAGGCAATCGGCTGCGGTGCCGTGGTGATGGGGGAAGACGGCCATGGTGAAATGAAGCGGGTGTTTATCGAGCCGACGCACCGGGGTAAGCAACTGGGCGAGCGGCTGCTGGTGGAGCTTGAAACGGTGGCGGTGCAGCGTGGCTGCACTCTGTTGCGCCTGGAAACCGGAATTCATCAGCATGCGGCAATTCGCCTGTACACGCGATGCGGCTATCGCAACTGCGAAGCCTTTGCACCGTACTCGCCGGACCCGCTCAGCGTATTTATGATGAAACCGCTGGCGTCTGAGGCTCATCCAGCAACGCAATAAACGCTTCCAGCTGGCGGCTCATCGCGTCGCGTCGCCACACCAGCCAGGTGGTTAACCAGCGCCATTTCTCCGCCAGCGGCCAGGCGCTGACCTGATGATGACCGGGCATACTTTCCAGCATACTGCGCGGCATCAGCGCCAGCCCGGCGCCAGCGATAACGCAGGCCAGCATACCGTGATAGGACTCCATCTCATGAATACGCCCGGGCGTGGCTCGATCGGCGTGAAACCAGCTTTCAAAGTGCCGACGATAAGAACAGTTGGCGCGAAACGCATAAATGCTGGCGCCGTTGACGTCGCTGGCGCGGGTGATGGGAGGATGACCGTGGGCGGCGACAATCATCATCTCTTCCTGATAGACCGGCATGCCATCAAGGCCGGGGTGCATCACCGGTCCATCAATAAAGGCCGCGCTCAGGGTGCCTTCCAGTACGCCATCGGTCATCGTACCGGATGGGCCGGTAGCGAGATCGAACTGGATTCGCGGATAGCGTTGATTATAGCGGGCCAGCGTCTGTGGGATGCGCACCGCTGCGGTACTTTCCAGCGCGCCGAGTGCAAATAACCCCTGCGGTTCGTCACCGGCGACCACCATGCGTGCTTCATCGACCAGGGCGAGAATTTGCTGACTGTAACGAAGGAAACTGTGTCCCGCGGGCGACAGACGCAGGCGCTGATTTTCCCGAATAAACAGCTCAACGCCAAGATCGGCCTCCAGCTGGCGAATACGGGTCGTCAGGTTGGACGGTACGCGGTGAACTTTCTTTGCGGCCTGCGTGATACTGCCGCTTTGGGCGACAGCGTTAAACATTTCCAACTGAGTTAAATCCATGCGTATTCTCGTATCGTGAATGGGGTGGTTAATATTATTCAGTTTTCATAAACGGAAGAATAGGTGAGTATGTGACCACAACGCAATCAATCAGAGAGAAAAAGATGACTTCACCTGCAACTCATGCCGTCTCCGTGAACCCGATGAATGGCGAAACGATTTCCGCGCTGCCGTGGGCGTCCTCTGCTGACGTGGATCGGGCGGTGACGCTGGCGGAGACGGCTTTCCGTCAATGGCGTAAGACCTCCGTTGCGCAGCGTGCCGATGCGCTGCGTTCGATTGGCCGCGTGCTGCGCGAGCGTGCCGAAGAGATGGCGCAATGTATTACCCGCGAGATGGGAAAACCTATTAAACAGGCGCGTAGCGAAGTGGCGAAATCAGCCCACCTGTGCGACTGGTATGCTGAACACGGCCCGGCCATGCTCGCCACCGAAGCGACCCTGGTTGAAAATCATCAGGCGGTGATTGAGTACCGTCCGCTGGGACCGGTGGTGGCGGTGATGCCGTGGAACTTTCCGCTGTGGCAGGTGCTGCGCGGTGCGGTGCCGATTATGCTGGCGGGGAATAGCTATTTATTAAAACATGCGCCGAACGTGATGGGCTGCGCGGCGCTGATTGGTGAGATTATCACCCAGGCAGGCGTACCCGCTGGCGTTTTTAATTGGGTGAATGCCACTAACGATGGCGTCACGCAGATCATAAACGATCCGCGCATTGCGGCGGTCACGGTCACCGGTAGCGTTCGTGCGGGTAAAGCAATAGGCGCTCAGGCCGGTGCGGCGCTGAAGAAATGCGTGCTGGAGCTTGGCGGATCCGATCCGTTTATCGTGTTGAATGATGCCGATATCGACCTGGCGGTACAGGCGGCGGTAACGGGGCGCTATCAGAATACCGGGCAGGTGTGCGCCGCGGCGAAACGATTTATTGTCGAAGCGGGTATTGCCGATACCTTTACCCGGAAGTTTGTCGATGCCGCCGCGCAGCTGAAAATGGGCGATCCGCGTGAGGAAGACAACTATCTTGGACCGATGGCCCGTTTTGATTTGCGCGATGAGCTTCACAGTCAGGTGATGGCCACCGTCAAAGAAGGGGCTAGCCTGCTGTTGGGGGGGGAGAAGTGCGGCGGGGAAGGTAACTTCTACCCGGCAACCGTGCTTGCCAACGTAACGCCGACGATGACCGCCTTCCGACAGGAAATGTTTGGCCCGGTCGCTGCGATCACCGTTGCTCGCGACGCCGATCATGCGCTGGCGTTAGCCAACGACAGTGAGTTTGGGCTCTCTGCTACCGTCTTTACTGCCGATACGGCGCAGGCGCAGCATTTTGCTGATGAGCTGGAGTGCGGTGGCGTATTTATTAATGGCTATAGCGCGAGCGATGCCCGAGTGGCGTTCGGCGGCGTGAAAAAGAGCGGCTTTGGCCGCGAGCTGTCGCATTTTGGCCTGCGTGAATTCTGTAACGTTCAGACGGTATGGAAAGATCGCCGATAAGCGAAACGACGTAGCCATTTCGCTCTGTTATACTTCCAGGCCGAAAATAGCCTGTGGGCAAGGAGTGTGAGTGGCTACGGTTATCAATAATGCCATGCTGGCGTCTGTCCTCGACGACGTCAGGCCGCTGATTGGACAGGGGAAGGTGGCGGACTACATTCCGGCGCTGGCCTGCGTCAGCGGCAAAAAACTGGGGATCGCGATCAGCACCGTTGACGGGCAGCACTTTAGCGCCGGTGATGCGAACGAGCGATTCTCTATCCAGTCAATTTCTAAAGTCCTGAGTCTGGTGGTGGCGATGAACCACTATCAGGCTGAGGAGATCTGGTCCCGCGTTGGTAAAGATCCGTCCGGGCAGCCGTTTAATTCCCTATTACAGCTGGAAATAGAACAGGGGATCCCGCGCAACCCGTTTATTAACGCCGGGGCGCTGGTGGTCTGCGACATGTTACAAGGGCGTCTTAGCGCGCCGCGTCAGCGGATGCTGGAAATTGTGCGTAAGCTGAGCGGCGTATCCAGTATTGGTTATAACGCACAGGTGGCGCGCTCTGAGTTTGAACATTCTGCGCGCAATGCGGCCATTGCCTGGCTGATGAAATCGTTCGGTAACTTCCACCAGGATGTCACGACGGTATTGCAGAACTATTTCCACTACTGCGCCCTGGAAATGAACTGCGTGGAGCTGGCGAAGACGTTTTTGTTTCTGGCGAATCAGGGGCAGGCGCTGCACCTCGACGCGCCGGTGATCACGCCGATGCAGACGCGTCAGGTTAATGCGCTGATGGCGACCAGCGGCATGTATCAGAATGCCGGCGAATTTGCCTGGCGGGTGGGATTGCCGGCAAAATCCGGCGTCGGCGGCGGGGTGGTCGCCATCGTGCCGCACGAAATGGCGATTGCCGTCTGGAGCCCGGAGCTGGATGAAGCGGGCAACTCGCTGGCGGGCGTTGCTGCCCTGGAAAAACTCACTCAGCAGATAGGACGTTCAGTTTACTGATGGACACGCTTGATAGCTTATTTGCCCGGCTGCAGCGCTCAACGTTTCGCAGCCGTTTTCGCCTTGGGGTGAAAGAACGGCAGTATTGTATTGATAAAGGGCCGGAGGTGATTGATAGCCACGCGGCAGATTTTATCGCCAACCGCTTAGCACCTGCACAGCCGATCAACGACGGTAAGCAGACGCCAATGCGCGGTCATCCGGTGTTTATCGCCCAGCATGCCACGGCGACCTGCTGCCGCGGCTGTCTGGCAAAGTGGCACCATATTCCGCAAGGTCAGGTCCTCAGCGATGAGGCGCAGCGCTATATTGTCAGTGTTATTCACCATTGGCTGGTGATTCAGATGAATCGTCAGGATCGGTAGCACGTCTAAGATTATTCTGAATAGCTATCGATTTTGATAGCTTGATCGGCGTTCCGGCTCTTAATAAGATGAGCCGGGCGTCGTATCGGAATAAATTGCGTTATGAATAGTTTTGACAAACTTATTACGAATAGTGAGGTGGCGGGAGCCCGGTTTGTCAGACGGATGTATCTGATGCGGATGCTCGGCACTTTCCTGTGTTTTCTACCGATTCTTTCCGTCCTGTCTGAGCATCACCGGCCGGTTTATCTTCAGGTCTTGCTTGCCATTAATGCCTTTATCTGGCCGACGGTTGCCTATCTGCGCGCGATACGTGCGCCGATACCGCGTTTGGTGGAGCAGCAAAATTTGCTGCTGGATGCTGGCGTCGGTGGCTTCTGGATAGCCATGATGTCACTGAACCCGCTACCCTCGGTAACGATAGCGACCATTCTGCTCACCGACAGGCTTTCCGCCGGTGGGGTGACGCTGATGCGTAAAGCGGCATTCATGCTGGTTTCCTGCTTCGCCCTTAGCTGGGTTCTGACCGGCATGCCTTTTATTGGCTATGTTTCTCAACGCACTATGCTGGCGACGCTGCCGCTGATTTCCTTATATGTACTTGCCTTAAGCCTGCTGACAGATGGTATTGCCGTCAGGCTGCGGCTGAAGAGTCAGGAACTGGAGCGTATTGCGATGCTCGATCCGCTGCTGGATATCGCCAACCGCCGCCTGCTGGAACAGCGTATTGCGTGGGAACTGGTGCGCCTGCAACAGCACTGTGGCCACTCGCTGCTGATGTTTATCGATCTGGATAACTTTAAAGAGATCAACGATCGCTATGGGCATAAAGTGGGCGACGTCATGCTTAAAACCGTCTCACAAATTTTGCAGATGGCGACGCGTGCTACCGATACGCCCGCGCGTTTAGGCGGCGACGAGTTTGTTATCCTGCTGCCCGATACGTCGCTGGAAGAAGGGCGGTCGATAGCTCAGCGGATTATGGATGCTACATCGCTGGTCACCGAACGTCCGGACCACTCTCAAACGTTGACGCTCAGTATCGGTATTGCCGAAGCGCTGCCGGAGATGCTTGAAGTTTCGGACTGGTTGCAGGCGGCGGACAATGCGCTGTATGAGGCCAAACGGCGCGGTAAGAACCAGATTTTTGCCCATTAATACCGATAAGAAAATGCGATGGCGGCTTCTGTTGTGTTGTCAACTTGTTAACGTAAAATCGGTGGTACCCCTTTTTCGGAGATCGCCATGAATTCAATGTACTCGCTTCATATCTTTTCTGAATCCGATATCCTTTCACATCTTGATGCGTTGTCCGGCGTGCTGACAAACTGCGTTAACGGCGGCGCATCCGTCAGCTTTATGCTGCCGTTCAGCCCGGAAACCGCACAGCAGTTCTGGCAGCGGACTGCCGGTAGCGTGGCGCGAGATGAGCGTGTCGTGCTGGTCGCTAAAGATGTCGACCAGCATATCGTCGGGACCGTACAGCTGATTGTTGACCAGCCGGAAAACCAGCCGCACCGCGCCGATGTCGCGAAACTGTTAGTGCATGAACGTGCTCGTCGCGGGGGGATTGCCCGTGCGCTAATGCAGCGCCTGGAAGCGGTCGCCGTTGACAGGCATAAAAGCGTGCTGGTGCTGGATACGGCGACCGGTAGCGGGGCGGAAAGTTTCTATCAGCGCTGCGGCTGGCAAAAGGTGGGGGAAATTCCGCGCTATGCCTGTATGCCGGACGGTGAGTTGACGGCGACGTCGATTTTTTACAAATTTTTATAGACTCGCTATTTATTCTCTCACTTTTGATCAAAACAGGGTTTCATAAGCGGAAAATCTGATAAGTTATTAGACCAATTGAGCAGGTTGTATGACTAATCCAGAAAGGAACCCATTGTGAAAACACTGAACCGCCATGATTTCCCCGGTGCCCAATACCCTGAACGTATTATCCAGTTTGGCGAAGGAAACTTCCTGCGCGCGTTTGTCGACTGGCAGATTGACCTGCTGAACGAACACACTGACCTGAATTCAGGCGTGGTTATCGTTCGCCCGATTGCCAGCGACTTCCCGCCTTCTCTGAGTACTCAGGACGGCCTGTACACCACAATTATTCGTGGTCTGAATGAAAAGGGTGAGGCGGTCAGCGATGCTCGCCTGATCCGTTCGGTGAACCGTGAAATCAGCGCTTATAACGATTACGCAGAATTCCTTAAGCTGGCTCACAACCCGGACATGCGTTTTGTGTTTTCCAATACCACCGAAGCGGGTATCAGCTATCACGCGGGCGACAAGTTTGATGACGCCCCGGCGGTAAGTTATCCGGCGAAACTGACACGCCTGCTGTTCGAACGCTTCAACCATTTCAACGGCGCAGCCGATAAAGGCTGGGTGATCATTCCTTGCGAACTGATTGATTATAACGGTGAGGCGCTGCACGAGCTGGTGGTTCGCTATGCGCAGGAGTGGGCGCTGCCGGCCGAATTCATGACTTGGCTGAATGAATCAAACGCTTTCTGCTCTACGCTGGTGGACCGTATCGTCACAGGATACCCGCGTGATGAAGCGGCAAAACTGGAAGCGGAGCTGGGTTACAAAGACGGCTTCCTCGATACCGCTGAGCACTTCTATCTGTTTGTGATTCAGGGGCCAAAATCCCTCGCCAGCGAACTGCGTCTCGACAAGCTTGCACTTAACGTACTGATTGTTGACGATATTAAACCGTATAAAGAGCGTAAAGTCGCGATTCTGAACGGTGCACATACCGCCCTAGTGCCGGTGGCCTATCAGGCCGGTATCGATACCGTGGGTGAAGCCATGAATGATGCGGAAATCTGTGCATTTGTTGAAAAAGCGATTTATCAGGAAATTATTCCGGTGCTGGATCTGCCGAAAGACGAGCTGGAATCCTTTGCCAGCGCGGTTACCGGTCGTTTTCGTAACCCGTACATCAAGCATCAGCTGTTGTCTATTGCCCTGAACGGTATGACAAAATTCCGTACCCGCATTTTGCCGCAGCTGCTAGCAGGGCAGAAGGCCAGCGGTAAGCTGCCTGCACGCTTGACCTTTGCGCTGGCTGCGCTGATCGCTTTCTATCGCGCGGAACGTAACGGGGAAGCGTATCCGGTACAAGACGACGCGCACTGGATCGAGAGTTATCAGCAGCTATGGGCGCAGCATCGTGACCACCAGATTACTACCCGCGATCTGGTCAGCGCGGTACTTTCCGTGAGCGAACATTGGGAACAAGATCTTACACAGGTTTCCGGATTGGTCGAACAGGTGGCAACCGATCTTGACGCGATTCTGACTCAGGGAATGCGTAAAGCCGTGCAACCGCTCTGCTAACGGCGGTTCAACGCTTATCAAGCCCGGCTCCGGCCGGGTTTTCTATGGCCGTAACAAGGCAACTTAGTTACAACATACATATTTTCTTTTATCACTATCCCACTGAAACACCGAGCATAAACCGCGTAACAGCCCATAAAGGGCTTCGCTAGCATACCATTTCACCGTCAGTACCGCTTGAATACATGACGTAGATCACGTTTAATATACAATTCATTAACCTGATTGATATCAAAATGATCGTTCGTCCTCACCAGCACTGGCTGGCCCGTATCTTTGTCTGGCACGGTTCCGTGCTGCCGAAAATCTTTTCGCGGTTGCTGCTTAACTTCCTGCTATCGATAGTCGTGATCCTGATTTTGCCCTGGTATTCTTCGCTGGGGGTGAAGCTGACGGTCGCCCCGTTCAGTATTCTCGGCGTGGCCATTGCCATATTCCTGGGTTTTCGCAATAACGCCTGTTATTCCCGCTACGTTGAAGCCCGTCAGCTTTGGGGACAACTGATGATTGCCTCACGCTCTTTGCTGCGTGAGGTAAAAAACACGCTGCACGACGATCCGCATCTGAATGAATTTGTGGGTCTGCAAATTGCGTTTGCCCACTGTCTGCGTCTGACGCTACGCCGCCAGCCTACGCGTGCGGTGCTGGCGAAGTATCTTTCCGAATCGCATCTTCATGAGGTGATGACCGCCCAGTCGCCGGCAAATCGTATTTTGCTGATTATGGGGGAGTGGCTGGCTCAGAGGCGTCGGGCAGGGCAACTGTCGGATATTCTGTACCATAGTCTGAACATTCGCCTCAACGATATGTCCATCGTGCTGGCCGGCTGTGAACGTATTGCCAATACGCCGGTGCCTTTTGCCTATTCCCTGATTTTACATCGCACCGTGTACCTGTTCTGCATCATGCTGCCGTTCGCGCTGGTTGTTGACTTACACTATATGACGCCATTTGTCTCGGTGCTGATTTCGTACACCTTTATCTCTCTGGATACGCTGGCGGAAGAGCTTGAAGAACCCTTCGGTATGGAAAATAATGATTTACCGTTGGATGCTATCTGCAACGCTATCGAAATCGATCTGCTGCAAATGAACGATGAACCCCAGATACCTGAGCGCCTTACCGTCGATAAGCATTACCAGCTCAGCTAAGAGGAAAAACGCGTGACCGTAATCATTCGTGCCATACAGGCTGAAGATAAAGCGCAGTGGTTGGCGCTATGGCAGGGTTACAACACTTTTTATGGCGCGACACTGGCCGACGATGTCACGGAAAACACGTGGCAGCGAATGCTCAATCCGCAATCGCCTGTTTTTGGCCGAGTGGCGGTGGTAGAAGGGCGCGTGACCGGTTTTGCCCTGTGCGTATTACACGAAGGCACGTGGGTGACCCAACCCATCTGTTATCTGGAAGACCTGTTCGTGGACCCGTCATTTCGTGGCCTGGGCATTGCCCGGCAACTCATGCATTTCGTGCTAAATGAAGCCAAAGAACAGAAATGGTCGCGTTTCTACTGGCATACGCGTATTCATAATCCTGCCCGTAAGCTTTATGATGAATTCATCTCCGCAGATGATTACGTACGTTATTGTGTTAGGCTGTAAAGCCAGGATGCAGAATAAATCATTAAGGTTTTCCCTGTTTAATGGTTGCACCGACATAAGGAGAATCAAAATGGAAAAACGAATCGAGACTGCCGTTAACATCATTCTGTTCATTTCACTGTTCGCTACCGCCTGGGATCTGTCGCTGGTACGCGCGCTTGGCTGGTAAGCGGTACGCTCGGCTGAAACGGGCGCAGGACACGCTGCGCCCCTGTACATTTCATGAACGCCTCATTAATCAACGGCTTTTAGGCTAATTACCCACAAGGTTGTGCACCGTTTCTGTGGATAACCTCAGCGAAGTTATCCGCGAAAGGTTTTACGCCATTCCCCCGGGCTGACGCCCATTCTTTCACGAAAGGTCTGGCGAAACGTAATAGATGACTGAAAGCCTGCGCGCTCCGCGACCTGCTCAATGGAAAGCTGGCTGCTCTCCAGCAGGCTCTGACTCCGTCTTAACCGCTCAGCGGTGATCCATTCACCAATCGACATACCGGTAGCTTTCTGAAAATGGCGGGTTAGCGTACGGCGGCTCATCGCCGCTCGCTCGGCCAGTGAGTCGATGTTAAGTGTCTGACCGAGGTTATTTTGCAGGAAAAGAAGAAGCTGATTAATCCGCGTATCGTCAGTTCGCAGTGGTACCGTAGGTTCAATAAACTGGGCCTGGCCGCCTTCACGGTGTGGCGGCGTGACCATACGCCGGGCTATCTGGTTTGCGACGCTCGCACCAAGACGCTGACGAATCACATACAGGCAGCAGTCCAGCGCGGCGGCGGTGCCAGCCGAGGTAATCAGACCATCGTCGTCGGTATACAGAACGTTGACATCGAGCGTTACCTGAGGGAAAAGCCGTGAAAAGTCAGGCTCATATTCCCAATGCGTCGCGGCTCGACGGTGGTCGAGTAACCCGGCATAGGCCAGAACAAATGTTCCCAGGCACAGACCGACCACTGTCGCACCGTTAGCACGTGCGGTTTTCAACGCGGCCAACAATGCGGTCGACGGTTTCTCGTTCACGTCTCGCCAGAAGGGCACGATGACAATATCGCTTTGTGTCAGCGCGGTAAAATCTGCCGTGGCCAATACCGCTGTACCTTCCTTAGACCAGACCATCCCAGGCGTTTCAGCGCATATGATACGGCGAAATGCTGGCGCTGTCGCCAAACAAAATTAGCGGTACCGAAAAATGAAAGGTGCTGAACCCTTCACTGGCCACAATCGCAACGGAGGTGGGGGTCATTATGTTCTCACTCTTTAATACGTGACAGTGTCACCATCTACTGGGGCACAGACGAAATCCTCTATCTGGTTATCTCGAGCATATTCCAGCAGCGCTTCTCGCGTCACCAGACAATGGTTAATCGCCCCCATATGGGTGGCAACGATCTGCGCCTGCGGCAATAGTGCATGTGCTTTTAGCAGATCTTCATTGCCAAAAATAATCGGGCCAAATCCCAGCACGTGTGCCCATCCGGTATTCATCACCAGCACTTCCGGCTGATAGTGGCGCATATTTTCAGCAATGGCGTCGATCCAGATTGTGTCGCCAACCAGATAGAGCGTTTTTTCTTCCGGATGCTGAAATACTACGCCGCAGGCTTCGCCAAGTCGTTCTGCCAGTTCAGGTATCGCGTAGGCGGCGTCTGATCCATGCTGCCCGTCGGTTTTGAGCAAACGGATGTGGCCAAAATGACTGTCAGCTGAAAGGAGGCGCACTTCGCTAAAGCCCTTAGCGCGCAGGAGTGCTTCATCATGGGCATTCTGCACATAAATCGGTATCGACCCTGGAAGAGCAGCGGCGGCCGCGTCATCCCAATGATCGAGATGAGTATGCGTCACAATCACCGCATCCACGTCGATAATCTCGCCGATCGGCAGAGGCAGTTCCACCATCGGGATACGAATATCGGCGCGGGCCGTGCCGGGAAAGCCCGGGTAGGTGTCTTTGGCCGCCAGCATCGGGTCAATCAGAAAGCGTTTACCCGCGTAGTGAATCAACTGGGTGGCGTTGCGGATTTGGGTAATGTTCATAGTGAGAGTCCTGTTGTGTGAGGAGATGAACACAGTATGTCGGATTCTCAGCGTTGCGCCGCTGGTGATCTTGACCCGCCATTTCCGGACAGCTTTTGTATCTTAAGTTAACGATGCC